>CANQHZ010000022.1 GCA_947623805.1 uncultured Lachnospiraceae bacterium
GCGGCGAAGCCGTCTGCGGCGCAGGAAGCTCCTTGTCCTCGTTTATGCCGACATACGCGGAATAAAATACTCTTTTTAACCCGAATTTGTCATACAGTCCCTCCGCCACAGACATTATCTGATAGTCGCTTTCTGGAGTGGCGCCTATTATCATCTGAGTGGACTGTCCCGCAGGCACAAATGCAGGGGCGTTTTTATAGAGTGCAAGCTCATTTTTACCTTGTTCAATTCCTTTTTGTATCTGACGCATCGGTGTGAGTATTGTCTTCCTATGCTTATTCGGTGCCAGGCGCTCCAAACTTTCGGCCGTAGGCAGCTCAAGATTGACGCTCATCCTGTCGGCAAGATACCCTGTCTGCCGTATCAGCTCCGCGTCCGCACCGGGTATGCCTTTGACGTGGATATATCCTCTGAAACGATATTCATTTCTCAGCTTATACAGCGTGGCATATATCAGCTCCATGGTGTAGCTTGGATTGTTCACTATGCCTGAGCTCAAAAACAGTCCCTCTATATAATTACGCTTATAAAAATTGATAGTGAGCTCACATATCTCATCGGGCGTAAATGTGGCGCGCTCTATGTCGTTGCTCTTGCGGTTGGCGCAATACTTGCAGTCATAAACACATTCATTTGACATAAGTATCTTCAGCAGCGAGATACATCTGCCGTCTGACGAGAAACTATGGCATATCCCTGCCGCCTTGCAATTGCCCATATCCTTGCCGTTGCCCGCACGGTCTACGCCGGAGCTGGTGCAGGCTACGTCATATTTCGCCGCGTCAGTCAATATTGATAACTTTTCCATAATGCTTTTTCGCTGCGGGTTATACAGCTCGACCGAGGTACTTTTTAAGCGCTGCATAGTGTCACTTGCCTTTCATATATGTGCAAACATTTGTTTGCTTTTTATATATTATCACACATACGTTCGTATTGCAAGCGTTTTTTATCTTTTTAGCAAAATAATAATCTGCCGAACATCTATCCGGCAGATTATCAAAATTAATGTCATAAACTATTTCTTTTCAAGCAGCTTTTCAAATTCACTCCTGCATACAGGCCTTGAATAGTGATATCCCTGCAGCAGAGTGGCATGCATATCGCCTACAATCTCCGCCACTTTGCCGTTCTCCACTCCTTCTATAATGGACCTGTAGCCCAGACGCTTGCACATTTCAAGCAGGCTGTCCACAATCACGTAATCAATCTCATGTCCCGGCTGAGCAAGCTCCCTGATAAAAGAATGCTCCACCTTGATATAATCCACAGGCAGCCATTTCAGCATTTCCATTGACGCATAAGCCGTACCGAAATCGTCAAGCGCCATCTTAAAGCCGTAATTGCGCAGCCTGCTAAATGTCGCCGCAAGCTCCTTGGGATTTTCCACCTGACAGCTTTCCGTAAGCTCTATAATAATATTCTCCGGATTTACCCCGTACTTTTCAGCGCTGGCAATCGCCCTCTCCGCAAACGTGCCCTCCGTCATCTGCTGATATGATACGTTAAAGCTTACCTGCAGCTCGCCATACCTGTCACGCCACTCCACCTGCTGCCTGATTGCCTCATCCATAACCCAAAAGCCTACCTCGCGGATACCTCCGTACTCCTCAAGTACCTTGACAAATTCCATCGGATAAGAGTCCTTTATACGCTCGCCTTTCCAGCGCAAAAGGCTCTCGCAGCCTGCGACCTCACCCGTATCGGGATTGACAAACGGCTGAAAATACAGCTCAAATCCCTCAAACCCATTCTTGATGCTATGCTTTAAATCGTCGCGCAGCACAAGCCCCCTCTCATGTTTTTGAGCAATCTCCTCCGAAAAGAATATCAGATTTCCCCGCCGCCTGTTCTTGGCATACTCAAGAGAATGTTCCAGCTTGCTGATAAGCGTCTCCCTGTCGGATGCGTCCTCTGGGAAAAACACACCTCCCGCCGATATGGAAATTTCGGTCTTGCGCCCGTCAGAAAGCATTATAACGCTTGTCCTCCGACACAATTCCTTGTAATATTCCTCCACCTCCTGTATATCCGTATCCATGGCAAGTACAAGAAATTCATCCCCATTAAACCGCAGCGTCTTCCAATCATGCTTTGCCAGACTGCTCAACCTGCCCGCAAACTTAACCAAAATCTCGTCACCGGCATTGTATCCGTAGCTGCTTATGATTTTCCTGAAACCGTCCATGCCAATCAGCATCGCTATCCCTGACTGCGCGGCAAAATCAAAACAGCGCAGCTCCTGCATCGTCATAAGACCCGTCAGCGAATCATACTTGCTCTGCCCGTCTATCCTCGTCATAAGTCCCGCAAAGATAATAGGTGTACCCTCCGCGTCACGTATTACACTGCCCTTACATTCCACCCATACATATCCGCCCGAGGCATTGCGCGCCCTGTACTGACAGTCGTGATATTTCTTTTTGCCCGAAAATACACCTGTAATGTCATCATTGTACGCATCCAGGTCATCAGGGTGCACATGATGCGCCCACACGCTTGCCGCATTTTTTATGTACTCGCTCTCCAGTCCAAAATACTCCACGGCTGCCTTCGACCAGCGGGAAACATCCGTTTTCATATCGCACACATAAATATAAACATTGTCGGACGCCGACGCAAACGCCTCAAACAGCTCATTATTAAAAACATCACTCATGATATACTCCATTCCGCCGCCCTTTGGCTGGCGACACAAACATATCTACAGCCTCACAACACGATTTTTGCCGGCCGCCTTTGCCATATAGAGCGCCTTGTCCACGCGGCTGTACAGCGTATCGGCATTCTCATCTCCCGCCTGCGTGACACCGATACTCACTGTCTGGCAGGGCGCCGTCTCATATGACATCGCCGCAAACGCCATACGGATTTTCTCAGCCAGAGCCTCCGCCATGTCCAAATCGCAATCCGCCAGCAATACCATAAACTCCTCACCGCCCCAGCGCCCGAGCGAGCACGAATTTACATCCGTCGTCGTGTTTCTGAGCACATCAGCCAAAGCCTGAATCACATGGTCGCCTTCCTTATGCCCGTATATGTCGTTTACCTTTTTGAAATTGTCAATATCCAGCATAATAAGCGACATATGACCGCGAATTTCAAAATTTCTGTACTTATCAAGCATTCTGCGGATTTTCCTCTCAATCTCCGCACGGTTATAAAGCATTGTCAAACCGTCCGTGACGGAGCTCATGGCAAGTTTCTTGTTCATCTCCTCCAAATCCGCCGTGGATGCCTCGATAAACGAAACGAAACGCCTTATAATCGGTATCCTCTCTCTCTCACTGTTTTCACGCTGTACCTGCGCGATATTTACCCTCTGCCCCGACGCCGGCTCGTCTCCCTCGCGCATGGCGACTATTACGAGCGTCACATTGAAATTGAGCATATCGCCGTTTATCCGCACAAACTCGCCATGAGTGTAAAAGCCTGCCGTGGGTGCGACTTTGTTGAACAGTACAGTCTCGTCGCTTATATTCGCATCGCCCCAAAACGCTCTCCTTGCCGCGCATGAAAAAGTCTGTATAACCTCTGGCATAAAATCCGCTATACGCTGCCCGTCCTCCCTGATACTTGCAAGAATTGTCTCCGGGTCTCCGTATGCAAGCCTGACGTTCGTGCCCTCCTGCATGTCGGACGACATCACAAGCGAGCCATCCTCGTTTGCCGCAAGCGGGCATCTTAAGATATCTATGCTGTCATGCTCCACAAAAAGCGGGAACTCAAGCGTATTGGAAAAAAATTTTTCATTTCTGTTGATGTTCAAAAACCTGCGGTATATGTCAAGAGCAGGCTTGTCGTCAAGCTCGTAGAGTATCTCTCTGTTAGCTTTAGTGACTTTGAATTTTCTCTTTAGAGGTTTCCAGCCGGAGATAAACGTGCTGTATGTATGAAAATCTTCTCCGCCCAACAGCAGGAATACAATGCCATGACCTAAAAATCCGTTGCCCTTTGAAAACACAAACGCCGTCTCGTCGTCCATGTCGGGATTGAACGCCCCGCCCCCGAATACCTGTATGTCCTCGCGCAGACCGCTCATCTCATTGCAAAATTCCATCATTGACATATCCATAATGGTCGCGTGCATCTCCACGGCGTTGACCCACGGATTTTCATCGCAGCACTTTTTAAGCTCAGCCACATCATTCGCCACGTCATCTTCCAAAAACGGAAACTGCAGGATTTTCGCCCTTGTCGTCTCACGTTCAAAGACCGTGCAGAGCAGTATGATACGCGTATTCGTCAGTGCGCCATCCATGATGTTAGCGTTAGTCGTACAGCCAAGATACAGCGCGTCGGGCATCTCACGGTCAAGACATTCGCATATATGCCTGATATGTTCCCTTTCCATATCGTCTGAATATATCCTGAATATAGTGGTGTAAGCCGCATGAGACTCCTTCCACTGCCTAATCTTTGCCAGATTTTCGAGAAGTCCGTCATCGTCTTTATATGGTATCTTAAATTGTTTCATGTACATCTCCTTTCTGCCGTTACTGTCACATAAGTAATCGCGAAACGTTTTGCTATCAAATAATTATAGCACATCCTTTCGCAAATGTACACTTAAAAAGAGGCACGCCATAGCTCTTTCTATGGTGCACCTCTTACAAATCCATTTCCCTAAGCACATTCAACAACTTGTCGCCATAATCCGTCTGCTCCTCCACGGTAATATAACCGCTGCTTTTATTCCGCGAAAAATAATTGACAAGACGTATAAGTATGCGCAGCTTATCGTATTCCTCACTGTTCAACAGCGTCTCCCACAGGCTCTCGATACCCTCCTGCTCACCAAACAGCACATAATCTGCCGATGCGCGCAGTTCCTTTTCAAGCTTGCGCAAGCCGTCAATCGAAATCTGATTTTCCGCGCTCTCTATCTTTTTGTATGCAGACAATGAAATCTCAAGCAGCTCTGCCATCTTTTCCTGCGTCAGGCCTGCCTTCAGGCGCACCTCACGAATCCGTCCCGCCGTCTCAACGCGCTCAGTTGTCATTCCCTTTCTTGCTACTCTTGACACCTTCGTACCCCCATCACAAACATAATTTAAGCAATGAGATTATTCTATACAGATTTTCGCAAATTATCCAGTTACTTGCGATACTCCATATGGGTATTGTGAATGTATCATCGTGCAAAATATGCCCAAAAAGCAACAGTTTAGGGACACTTTTCGGCGCTAATTATTTTTTTCGTAATTCAAGATAGCGCTCGTAGTATTCGGGGGTTCTTTCCTTTATGCGCATTTCCAGCCTCTTTCTGTAGCGTTCCAAAAGCTCAAGCGCCTCAGGGCTCAGGCTTTTTGCTTTTTCTTCAAGTATTCTGCGGCGCTGTTCGAGACGCCTTTCTATCTCATCTATATCAAGACTTCCCTGTTTCTCAAGCTCTGAAAAATAAAGCTCCATCTGGCTCAAAAGCGCGTCCTCATCAATCAGGCTGACATGCCCCCAGACGGACGCCTGTTCAGCTTTTTCAATGTTTTCAAGGCTGTAGTCGCCTGAGCTCACCAGCTTTTGCGCCACCTCCTTTGCAAGCTCCTCAAGTTTTTCGGCTGTACCCTCGCCGTATGCCCACTCAAACTCCGCGATACGAGCAACCTCCTCATCCACCTCGCCCGTCAAAGCGCCCTCGAGCGGATACGGGCTTGGCACGCCTGCCGCCTGCAATGCCGCCTGAATAGTCCTTCGCACAGAGCCTTCCTCGATAAGCGCGCCCGCGCCATATGCACGCAGCTGGTCGTTTACGGCATCGGCGTGTTCCGTCATATAGAAATATATGTTTCTCGCGTTCAGATTGCGTTTGAGCACCACAAGACGCTCCGCCGCCGTAATGTCTACGCTTCCGATGCCCCGCGCGTCGACAATCACCTGCCGCGTACCGTCATCTACGGCATTTTCTATATCCTCCTGAAACGCCCCTACGTTGGCGAAAAAAAGATTGCCGCTAAATCTGTAGATAACCGTATTTTGTATAGGACGGGCATTGGGATTGCGGCTTAAATTGTGAAAGCCCTCGTGCCCATGTATTACCCCGAGAAAAGCTTTTGACGGCACTACCGCGCGTACAATCACGGCGATAAACGACAGCACCATTCCGATGATGACCCCGTATATCGTGCCAAACACAAGCACCCCCGCAAAAGTCGCCACAAATATGCCAAACTCCTGTTTATCAGACTTCCATGCCTTTTTGGCAATGCCAAACTCCACTATGCCCATAAGCGCCGTGATGACAATTCCCGTAAGCACAGGTACCGGCAGATATCCAAGCAGCTGCGTCCCAAACAGCAGCACAAAAACCATGGTTATCCCCGCTGTCACGGACATAAGCTGCGACTTGCAGCCATACTGGTCGGCAATGCCGCTGCGCGAGACACTGCCGTTAAGCGGGCAGCACCCTACTAGCGCCCCCGCCAGATTGCCTGCCGCATATGCAAGCACCTCGCGATTGTTGTCAACCTTATAATTATATTTTAACGCGTAATTGTTTGTCGCAAGCAAAGTCTGCGCCATTATCACGAGGGAAATCGTAATCGCCAGCACAATAATCTCCTCCGCGTTTTGTAAAAACAGCCGGAAGTATTCTGATATCTCAAAACGCTCTATGCCAAGCTCTACCTTTGGCAAAAGCCTGACGCCGTATCTGTCTATATGAAAAAAAGCAGTAAGCGCCGCGCCCGCCGCCATCATAACTACAGACATCGGAAATTTGGGCGCAATCTTTCTAAAAACCCGCAAAATGACAATCGTGCCTATGCCGAGTGCGGCGGACAGCAGATTAAACGACGGAAGTTCGTCCCATATATGATACAAAAGCACAAATATTTCTCCTGTACCCGCGTTTCCACCAAAAAGCTTAGGCACCTGCATCAGAATAATGGTACATCCGATGCCCGAAATAAAACCGCCCATCACTGATTTTGATATGTAGTTTACAAGCCGCCCCGCCTTTATCATAAAAAATATGAAAAGGCACGCTGCCGTAGCCAGTGTGATAACCGGTACGAGTATCGAGGCCTCGCGCGTATACGGCGTTACCCCCATACTTAGAAGTGCTCCGCCCACCAATGCCGCCGGTGTGGCATCCACGCCGAACACAAACTGCGGCGATGATGTAAAAATCGCGTAGACGAGTATCGGCAGTACAGAGCCGTAAAGTCCGTATACCGGCGCAAGCCCCGCCACCTGCGCGTAGCCCATTGAGATAGGAATGGACACCAGCGCGACTACTATTCCCGATATAATGTCTTTTTTGATGTATTCTTTTTTATATTTCATTAGCTCTCCTGCTTTATTAATTGCTGAAACACGCGCCTATTCCGCCCAATTCTCAATTTTCAGTCCTGCCACCCGCTCAAATTCTCTCACATTATTTGTAACAAGTGTACATCCTTTCGACATCGCATGACCTGCAATCAGCATATCCATCGTCCCGATTGGCGTTCCTTGTTTTTGCAGATAAGCGCATATATTTCCATACTCCCTCGCCGCAGCTTCATCAAACGGCAATATATTAAGAATTGTAAGGAATTTAGAAAGAGCGGCTCTGCTTTTTTCAGTGTAATTGCTTTTGGCAGCGCCATGTTCCAGTTCAGCAAGCGTAATAGCGGAAATGCAAAGGCCTTTGTGTATATTTTCCTTTATACGCGAAAAAACCTGCTCCGGCTTATTTTTTATGGCATAAATGCAGATATTTGTATCGAGCATATACATCATAATGTTTCCCTTTCTGAAGGTATCTCATCTGTCCTGCCGTCAGCCATAAAATCATCCGGGAAGTCGTTTACCCCGTCCATAAACATTTGGAATGCTGTTTCCTCTGGCAATTCACCTACGATTTCAAATGGAATACGTCTCTCACGCTTTAATGCCTTGGCATACAAGGTAAATGCCGTTGTCAATGAAAGTCCCATATCCGCGCAAATCTTCTCTACATCTTTTTTTAAATCCGTGTCCATACGAATATTTACCATGCTCTGCGACATAAAAAGCCCCCTCTCTTTCCCTTTAGGATACTATGATGTAAAGCATATGTCAAGCGTTTTGATTTACATTAATAATAATCCCACTTTTAATCCTCTATCAGCCTCAATCCCGCAGTATCAGTCACGGGCAATGAAAACACTATCGCCTGGGCTTTGCTCTCCGTGCCGACGCGTTCCATTACGGCTTTCATTATGCTGTTTTTCTGTTCTGTCCTTGTCACTATGAATATCATTTCTTTTTCGGCGGCAAGCGATACGCCTAGGAATTTTTCGGCGTGTTCCATGCCTGTGCCTTTTGCCTGCAGCACTGTGCCGCCGTATGCGCCTGCTTCTCTTGCGGCGTCCATTACTAGCTCGATGTAGCCTCGGTTTGCGATAACTATTACTAAATCGTGTGTGGTGTCTTTCAAGACTGATTCCTCCTCTTTCTGATATTCGTCTTTGGCGAGTAGAAACTGCAGGGTTTTTTTGCCGCCGATGCTGCTTAGCGGTATGATGAAGGCGATGCCGCCTCCTGGGGCGTCTATTTTCATTTTTCTGCGGAGTTCTTTTTTTAGCGACTGCCAGTCTTCTTCTTCCTGTACGGAGAATATTACGGTTTTTTCCGTGGCTTCCAGTCCTAGGTAGTCTAGCATGTCGCCGCGCGCTGTGCCTGCGCCTAGGGTGGTGAAGGTTACGGAAAGGCCGTTTTCTTTGTAGAGTTTTTCGTATTTTGAGCCGTTTTTTCTGTCTACTATGGTGGTGGTGAGGTATAATTTTCCCATGTGGTGGTGTTCCCTTTCTTTATAATGATTGGCTTTTGTTAGGAGTGATTTGTGTTATTCTGTCAGTCCGCCCGATAGTGGAAATATATCCCATTCAGACCCGCTTGCGCTTAGTGGAAAGCGTAGCGGTACTAAGCTCAACCGCGCTGTAAAAGGAGCTACGCTTTTACAGCTTGTTTCGCTAAGTACCGACGCTTCCCAAAGGTCTTCATGGGATATATTTCCACTCTCGGGCTATGTTTTCGTAACATTCAGTTTTTAAAAGATAAATCGCCAAACAGTTAATTTATATATTGCAAACTGTAGTTAAGCAATTTCACGCTTAGGCTATGTTTCGTAGAAAATAGTTTGCAGATACAAAAACATTATAGGCTACAACTCGATGATCTCCATATCGCCAAATGCTTCCAGCGTGACGCGCTCCCCTTCGAGGATGCCTTTGTGGAGTCTGTTTTCTTTTAGCCTGAATACCAGTCCCATGATTTGGATTGTGATGAGGGGCGTCATTGCTACCATGGCTACTACACCGAAGGCGTCTGTGATGATGTTTCCTCCCATTACCTCGCAGGCGCCCATTGCGAAGGGGAGGAGGAAGGTTGCGGTCATGGGGCCTGACGCTACGCCGCCTGAGTCGAATGCTATGGCGGTAAATATTTTGGGCACGAAAAAGCTTAGTATGATTGCGATGGCATAGCCTGGGACTATGAACCACATAACGGATATGCCTGTGACTACCCTGAGCATTGCTATTCCCACTGAAAACGCAACGCCGATTGACAGGCTGAGTCCCATGGACTTGGCGGAGATTGCGCCTGATGTCATTTCCTCTACCTGGCGCGTGAGCACGAACACGGCGGGCTCGGCGAGGACTATGAAGTAGCCTATGATCATTCCGATGGGTATGATTATCCAGTAATACGGAAGTCCCGCTATTGTCTGTCCCAGATAATTTCCCGCGGGCATAAAGCCTACGTTTACTCCTGTCAGAAACAGCACCAGTCCTACATATGTGTAGCCTAGTCCTATCGCTATCTTTATCAGTGCTTTTTTATTTATGTCTCTGGAAACAAGCTGGAATATGCCGAAAAACAGCACGATTGGCAGCAGCGAAACCGCCATTTCTTTCATATATGTAGGAAAGCCTGACGAGAAAAGCCGCCAGAGCTCCACTGTATTGTCGATAACGGGAATTGCCTCGGACACGCTCTGCGTCTGGCTTGGGTGGTAAATCATTCCGAGGAGCAGCACCGCTATAATCGGCCCTACCGAGCAAAGCGATACCAGACCGAAGCTGTCGTCTGCGGCGTGTTTATCGCTTCGTATTGAAGATATGCCGACGCCGAGCGCCATGATAAATGGCACTGTCATAGGCCCTGTCGTGACGCCGCCTGAGTCGAATGCCACGGCGAGAAAATCAGCGGGGACAAACAGTGTCATGATAAATACTATGGCGTAAAAGACAATGAGCATATTCGGCAGCGATATTGCAAAGAGCATACGCAGCAAAGCAAACACGAGAAACACGCCTACGCCTGCGGCTACCGCAAGTATTATTATGATATTCGGTATTGACGGCACTTGCTGTGCCAAAACCTGAAGATCGGGTTCTGATATGGTGATTATCATTCCCATCACGAAGCTGATCAATATCATGAGTGGCACATTTTTTGTCTTTGTCATTGTCGTGCCTACGCGCTCGCCCATCTGCGTCATGGACAGCTCCACGCCGAATGAAAAAAGGAGCATTCCAATTATGAGCAGCACTGCGCCTATTAAGAAGGTCATTAATATGCTTGGCGAAATGGGGGCTATAGTAAAGCACAAAAGCAGCACTATCGCCAGAATCGGGAATACTGCCTTTAGGGTTTCATTAAATTTTTCCTTTAGTTTATTTCCGCTGACATGCACGATACCAAACGTCCCTCCTTATTAAATCCATATTATTATTTTATCTAAGTGCCAACACTTCCCAAAAAACTTCATGAGTTATATGTCTCTGCTCATACCGCATATGCCTTGCCACACCGCAGAATATCAACCGTATGCGCACCCGCCCCGATTAGATCCTGGCGCTCGCAGACTGAAAGCTGGTATTGTATGAAAAGCTCAAATTCCTCGTCTGAAAGCTGGTTTAAAAACGGCCTGATATAATTTGCCGCTCCGTCGGGCGAAATTATCTTTATCCGCTCTAACCCTGCCGCCGCATTGAGCGCGTCTATGTCCTCTATGCGCACATAATCGTAAAGCTCTTTAGGCTCTGAAACTGTATGAAAATCAGATGTCAGGCGGTTTTGGGACATACATTCAAGTATATGCCTTTCCTTAAACGCATATGTTATCACGCTGTATTCGTTCATACAATACGCGGCAATGATTACGCCGCCTGGCTTTGTGACGCGCTTTGCCTCGTTTAAGGCGCAAAGCTTATCCTCGGCGGAAAAAAGATGGTACATAGGGCCAAAAAGGAGCGTGACATCAAAGCAGCCGCTTTCAAGCCTTTTAAGCCTGAGGGCGTTGCCCTGAAACGCCTTTACCTTGTCTGATTTTTGCTTTAATATGCCGAGATTGTATTTCACAAGCTCTACGGCTGTCACGTCATAGCCCTCCTCCGCAAGCGCTATGCTGTAGCGGCCTGTGCCTGCGCCTATGTCCAGCACCTTGATTTCTGATTTTTCGCGTTTTGCGCTTTGCCCCGCACTGTCATCTGCGGCTTCACATTCGGCAAGATATTTATGAATATATTCCATTGAGACGCGGTACTCTACCTGTCCGTGGCGCGAACCGAGGCGCTTCTCCTCGCTGAATTTGTTGTAGTATTCCTCAAGCTCTGTCATTTACGCGATAAGCACCTCCATCTTTTTCTGCACCCATGTAATAACAGGACCGAGAAAAAACGCTACGGCAATCGTGACTATGCCGACATCGCCTCCAAGCGCAAAACCGCCTATCATAAACGCCACATCCCAAAGTATGCGCACTGTCTTAAATGAAAAGCGCTTTACATAGCCTGATATGATAAACGGCAGGGCATCATAAGGCGAGGAGCCAAGTCCCGCGCACATATATGCCGCCGCTCCAATCAAAAACACGGCAAGCGTCGGCAGCAGAACCACGTACCTCACGGTTGTAATTTCAAAAAAGCCATCAGGCAGCGCATGCGCCCAAAGCCACTGGAAAAAATCCGATATATAGCCCAAAAAGAGCATATTTCCGACAGTTCCAAAGCCTATTTTGCTGATGTCGAGCTTTATTACAAACGCGAAGGTCACAAGATGGCACAAAAGCTGGCAGGTGCCAAAGCTAAACGGCAGATGCTTTTCCACGCCCTGCGTAAAGCATGAGCAGGGATCAGTGCCAAAGCTGAGCAGACGCAGAATCGAAAGCCCAAATCCCATCGCCGCTACCCCCGCCATCATCAATGCCATCCGCTTTTTAAATTTTGGAGGGCGCTCAAAGCATTTTAGCTCCTTTATATTAAAACTCATAGAAATTGTACTCCTTGGGTTTTTCAGGCTCAGGCTTGGGCGGCTCGGGCTTTTGTTCTAGCTTTTGCGCCTCATCATTTACCTGCCCGCTTTTATGCGGCTTCTCGCTTCTTATCTCAATAATCGGTCCGCCCGTGCCATTTATGTAGTCGCCTGTAATAGTCACTTCGCCTATATTGTCGTCTTTGGGAATTTCATACATTATGTCGAGCATAAATTCCTCGATAATGGCGCGCAGCGCACGCGCCCCCGTATCGCGCTCCATAGCCTTATCCGCTATCGCCAAAAGTGCGCTATCGTCAAATACAAGCTTTACCTCATCAAGCTCCAGAAGCTTTTGGTACTGCTTTAAAATGGCGTTTTTCGGCTCCTTCAAAATCTTTACATAACTCTCCTTTGTAAGGCTGTCCATCGGGCATATAATCGGAAGACGTCCGATAAATTCGGGAATCATGCCAAATTTTCTGATGTCCTCCACGGTTACTTTCTTGAGAATGTTTTTTTCCTTGTCAAATGCATCCTTTAACTCGGCGTTAAAGCCTATAGATGACTGTTTCGTGAGGCGCTGCTTGATTATCTCCTCCAAATCAGGAAAAGCGCCGCCGCATATAAAGAGTATATTTCTTGTGTTTATCGTGGTGAGCGGCACCATAGCGTTTTTGCTGTTTGCGCCGACGGGCACTTCCACGTCAGCGCCCTCGAGAAGCTTTAGCATACCTTGCTGCACTGACTCGCCGCTCACATCGCGCGATGTCGTGTTCTTCTTTTTGGCAATCTTGTCTATCTCGTCGATAAAAACTATGCCTTGCTCCGCTCTTTCCACGTCATTTTCCGCAGCGGCGAGAAGCTTAGAGATTACAGATTCAATATCGTCGCCTATGTAACCTGCCTCCGTGAGCGATGTCGCGTCCGCTATCGCAAGGGGCACATCTAAAAGCCTTGCAAGCGTTTTTACCATATATGTCTTGCCGCAGCCCGTAGGACCAAGCAGTAGAATATTTGATTTTTCTATTTCTATGTCGTCCATCGTACCTGTGGCAACGCGCTTATAATGATTATATACGGCAACAGAGATTACCTTTTTGGCATAATCCTGCCCTACCACATAATCATCAAGCTGCGCCTTTATCTTATGCGGCGCAGGCAGATTGTTTATGTTGAAAACCGCCTCGTCCTTTTTTTCTTTCGTTTTTTTCTTTTTAAGCTTCTGGCGGTTTGGTATGCCGCCATCACCCTGCAAATCCGCTATATTCACAAAGCTTATGTTTGGGAAACGCCTTTTGGGATTTTTCTCCTTGTCAAAAAAGTCCGACGTGTTGTTTAACATTCCCTGATAGTCAAACTGGCTCACGGTATCCATGGTCTTATGCATGCAGTCCGAGCATATGGAGATGTGGTTAGGCAGCTTGAACATTTTGCCTGTCTTGCTCTCCGGACGGCGGCATATAAAGCATACATCTTCATATTCGCTCTCTTTTTCAGAGCCGTAATCCTCACTGCCCGCATTGCCCTTACCGCTCGCATTGTCTGTAGTACCGCTTTCGTCAATATCCAAAATCTCTAAATCATCATTTCTGTTTTCCGCCATATTTTCCTCCATGCCACCCAAAGGCAGCTCAAATATCAGTAACAAATCTCAAACTATTCCGTTTTCACTCCAAGCGTGACATCCAGGATTTTTTCGCTGTACTGCCCGTTGGCAAAACGCTCTATGGTCACTTCCGTTTCTGTACCTGCAGCATAGTATTCAAGGAGATTTTGAAGCCCCTGCATTTTCTTTACAGGCTCACCGTCCATCTTTGTAATGATATCGCCCTTTGTGATGCCCGCATTATCCGCCGCCGAATTATCCACTACGCTTTTAACAAAGACACCCTCCGGCATATCATAATTTCCCATCGCGTCTTCTGTCACGTCAACACCTGATATGCCAAGGAAACCGCGCTGCGATTCCTCCACTTTTTTGCGCGTTTCAAGCTTTACAAGCTCATCTATCACAGGCTTTGCGCTTGAAATAGGGATTGCATAGCCCATGCCCTCTATCACATAATCGGCTATTTTGCTTGAATTGATGCCTATTACCTCACCCCTTGAATTTAACAGCGCGCCGCCCGAGCTGCCTGGATTTATGGCTGCGTCTGTCTGTATGAGGCGTCCCTGGCTGTATCCGCTGGTATCATCCTGTATCTCTCTGTCAAGCGCGCTTATCACGCCTGTAGTAACCGACTGCCCGTAACCGAGTGAATTGCCTATCGCTATGGCGGGCTCGCCTACTTCAAGCTTGTCGGAGTCGCCGAGCACGGCTATGGCAATCGAATCAATTGTGTCATCAGCTATCTCATCAATAAACACGCTTACTACCGCCAAGTCATTTTCAGGCGATGTGCCTTTTATGTACGCTGTCACCTCGCTCGAATCAATAAACTGCACGGAAAGTCCGAGGCTGTCCTCCACCACATGATAATTGGTCGCTATCAGAAGTTCTTCGTCATTCTGCCCTATTATAATGCCTGATGCATTTGTCTCGCCCTCTACCATCTCGTCATACCAGTAATCGTATTGCATAGATTCATTTGTAATGGACACTACACACGGCATAGCTGCCTTAACCACGGCAGTCACATCAGAAACCACTGTTGAGGCAACCGGAGCATCGGAAACCGTTTCTGCACTGTCCGTCGACCTTCTCTCGACTGCGGCGGGTTTTACTACATCGCTCTGCTCATCCGAATTTTCTATCGGCGTTTCCTCAGTTTCCGTTTCCTTTGCCTTATCATCAGCGGCTGTATCAGTTTGGACGCTGTCCTGTCTGTCGTTAAAACGTGGTTTCTGCTCTATGCTATGCTCCGTCGTTTCTTCTGTATCAGGGACACTTTCCGACTGCGCGTTTTCACCTGTTTGCGCCGCCTCATTTTCTTCTTTTACCGTTTCATCGAGCGCGTTTTCCTGTCCGTCCTGCATAGACGCCGTTTCCTTGGCAGCGTCGCTATCACCAAACGCCCTAAATCCTGTTATATTTCCCTTTTCATCAAAGTCTACATATCGAAACGCGGCATAAACTCCTCCTATCGAATATGTAACCATCAAAACCGCACCGCCGACCGCCGCAACAGCCGTAACAAAGCCCGAGGGCTTTTTCTTTTTTTTGTCGCCCATGTGAATACCTCCATCACTATCAAAACATTCCCGACCATCTTAAAACAGTATACCATAAATCTATATAATTTCAAACATTTTGAGCTGCCTAATTTTGCATCTTGCCTTTTTATATATTATTTATAATTCCTTAACTTATTTTTAAAAAATCAGTGACGCGCAGAAGAAAACATGATAAAATAATGTTGATAATACGTTAAAGTTTTAACTGCGATGAGGTACGCATAATGTTTAAATTTTTCAAGCTTAAACGCAATTATTTTATCTTGCTGGCGCTCATAGTGTTCCTGATTTTTCAAAGCATTATTCTCAACAATCTCAGCTCGGACATGATACAGCTCGACAATCCCGTAAGCTTTAACGATGGATGGGATTTAAATGCGGACAAACTTACCGATACAGTCATGATAAGCCGAACAGTTACCGAGGATATGCTTGGAAACATAGTCTGTTTTTTTGTCTATGACTCCTTTGTGGACGCGCTTGTTGACGGCGAGTCTATATATCATTTCGGTGAATCGCACAGTTATCTCAAAAGCCCCGGCTCATTGTGGCACATGATAGATATTCCCGAAAACAGCCTGGGCAAAATGCTCACCATCAAGATACGATACGCCTATGACAGCAAATATACCACGGATATCGAAATAATTCTCGGCGGCTCCGGTGGTGTCGTTTTGACGCTCTTAAGGCGTGAAGCGCTTGATTTGTCAGTCAATCTGCTTATGCTCGTGCTTGGCATTATATTGTGCGTCATCTTCGTGCTGCAGCTCAAAAACAATATTCACAGTGAAAACTGCCTCTACCTCGGACTTTTAAGCCTGTGCTTTGTCTTTTGGACGAACAACAACTTATTCTTCACACAGCTTATCTTTCCGTACAGCACGGCGCAGTATTTTTGCTATTACTTCTTTTTGTCCATGCTGCCTCTGCTGCTTATGTGCTATCTGGAAACCATAACGGAGGGACTGCGTTTCAACAGACTTTTCTGGCTACATTTGGCGCTATGTGCATTCATCACGATTTCGCAGCTTTCAGGCATTGCGGAATTTACTGAAACCCTGCCTATATTTCTGATGTATTCCAGCGTTGAATTGATAATCGTTATCCTAAAGCTTATAAAAAATAAAAAAAGCCACAGAAATCCCATGCTTGTCGGCGCGTTCATAGTAATGATAGTCTGCATTCTCATAAATGCCGTTCTTTATATGTTCAGCCAGACTAAGGGCGTAAGCACCACTATGGCTAAGCTGGGCATAAGCATTTATCTGATTGTCTCAATTTATGTGAGCATTAACGGCGTTGCCACGGATTTGGCTAAGGTGCATCAGTCGGAACTTCTGCACAAAATCGCTTTCACTGACAGCCTTACGCAGATTGGAAACAGATACGCTTTTAATTACAATATAAACGAAGTGCCTCTGTCTGACCTTTCGCTGTTTTCGTTGGACATAAATAATCTGAAATATTACAACGATACTTTCGGACATGCATGCGGGGACACGCTTATCTGCGATGCCGCCCAAATGCTGCAAAGCGTATTTTCAAAGCTTTACCGAACCGGCGGAGATGAATTTATCGCCGTGGAGATAAAAAGTTCGTCTGAGCATTTGCAGTATTTAAAAGATACCCTCAATGACAAAATGAACGAGTATAACAAGGCTGAAAACCATGATATCGTGGTGGAGATTGCCTGCGGCTATTCGACATATAGCGAGGGTGATACCTCTTATGAGGATATTTTGAAACGGTCGGACGCGGAAATGTATTATGATAAGAGCAGAATCAAAAAAACGTCAAAAATAAAATCAGTGCGGTAATCATGAAAATAACAGCTGACAGCTCAACAAAAGGCGCACATCACTTTCATTTTCAGGCCTTTGTGAAAACGTCTGAAAATAAAGATGATGTGCGCCGGCTTTTTTGCCTTTATTATTCTACGGTCACGGATTTTGCGAGATTTCGCGGCTTATCTACGTCACATCCTTTGCCAACTGCCACGTAATATCCAAACAGCTGCAGCGGGATTATAGCCAACGAGTTGGCAAAATACGGGTTTGTTCGCGGAATATAAATAACATAGTCCGCAGCTTTTTCTATGTCCGTGTTGCCTGCGTTTGTCACGGCCAGGACAAACGCGCCACGAGCTTTCACTTCAACCATATTGCTGAGAGTTTTTTGGAAAAGATTGTCCTGAGTAGCTACCGCGGCTACAAGGGTGTCTTTTTCAATCAGTGATATCGTACCGTGTTTTAACTCACCTGCGGCATATGCCTCGGAATGAATGTATGATATTTCCTTTAACTTTAGCGAGCCCTCCATTGATATAGCGTAATCAATGCCGCGCCCTATGAAAAATACATCCTTGGCGCCTATATATCTATTGGCGAAACGCTGTATCCTTTCTTTGTTTGACAAAAGCATCTCTATCTGGTCGGGCAGACGTTTTAAGTCTTTGAGCATGGCTGTAAAGTCGGAATCACTGATGGTTCCTTTTACTTTTGCGAATTTCATCGCAAGCAGGTAAATAGCAACTAACTGCGCGCTGTAGGCTTTTGTGGTGGCTACGGCTATTTCCGGTCCTGCCCATGTGTACATTACGTTGTCCGCCTCTCTTGCTATCGAGCTGCCTACTACGTTTACAATGCCCAGCACTTTATAACCTAGCTGCTGCGATTCCCTAAGCGCCGCAAGCGTATCGGCTGTCTCTCCCGACTGACTGATGACTATTACCATAGCGCCTTCCTCAAGTATCGGGTTTCTGTATCTAAATTCGCTTGCCACATCAACCTCAACCGGTATGCGCGCTATACCCTCTATGACATATTTAGCCGTCACGCCCACATGATATGCCGAACCGCAGGCTACGATATGTACTTTCCTTATCGCCTTTATCTCGTCATCGCTCATGCCAAGTTCTTCTATTACTATGTCGCCGTCCTTTATCCTGGGCATAAGCGTGTCTGTCACTGTCTTGGGCTGCTCATACATCTCCTTTAACATGAAATGCTCATATCCGCCCTTTTCAGCAGCGTCAGCGTCCCACTCTATGTTGACAGGCTCTTTTGTGATTTCCTCCTCGTCAACCGTATAAAAATGCATATGGTCGGCGCGAAGTCGCACCACCTCCTGGTTTTGAATGAAATATACTTTTCTTGTATATTTAAGTATAGCGGGCACATCTGATGCTATAAAGCAGCCGTCCTCATTTTGTCCCACGATAAGCGGACTGTCCTTGCGTACCGCAAATATCTGGTCAGGATGCTCGGCAAACATTATGCCAAGCGCATACGACCCCTGTACTCTGTGCATTACCTTTGTAATCGCCTCAAGGGGATTTCCTTTATAGTAATAATCAATTAAGTGCGCAAGCACCTCCGTGTCCGTATCCGAAGTGAATTTATATCCCTTTGAAATCATCTTTTCTTTTAGCGGGAGATAATTCTCTATAATGCCATTGTGGACTACGGCAATCGTTTCTTTTTCATTGTAATGCGGGTGGGAATTGACATCGCTCGGCGCGCCGTGGGTAGCCCATCTGGTGTGGCCTATGCCTATCACGCCCGGCATTGTCGCTCCGTCGTGCGTAAGCTCCTCCAGCACTTTTAATCGCCCCACTGACTTTTTTATCTGTATCTTCTCACCGTCAAAAACCGCCATACCCGCGGAATCATATCCCCTGTACTCAAGCTTTGAAAGTCCCTCCAAAATAATAGGCGCCGCAGGTTTCTTTCCAATGTAACCGACTATTCCGCACATATACATTCCTCCATTCCTACTTATTTTCTTTTATACTTCCCTACCGAAATTTTTTCTCACACTTTCCAATAGCTGCTGCTTGCACTGCACTTCTCTATCATGCCATACGGAAGTTTCTTATAATTGATACCGAATTTATATCCCAAATATTTATATGCGCTTGATACAAAAAGATACGGAATATATCGTAAATTTTTGGTATCAGCCAAATGCTTTGCCGTCTGTCTTATAAGCTTAATCCCTTCGTTTTCTGAGGAAATCCCGTCAAAAATCTCCGGATGCTGCGCCTGTGACACGCCTAGGTCAAAATTGCGCCTAAACTGTTGCTTACATGTATAATTGTGCGAGTGATATACCTGCGCCTGCGATACATATGCTACCTTATAGCCGCTTTTTACCGCGCCTCCCGCATATATCATATCCTCATTAAAAATCGCCCTTTTCACAAAACCGCCGAGCTCATCGTATATATCTCGTCTATATGCCGCGCAGACGTTTGAGCAGAAAAATGTCTTTATTCCAAGCGTGGGAATGTCATCCGCCGATTTGACGGCCGACTGCTCCGGATAATTGAATTCTCTCGTATAACGCTCAATCTCCCTGCAGTCCTTGCGTGGAAGCTGCCTTGCGTATGCCACGGCTATTTTATCATCCTCGCCAAGACTGTCTGTAAGCGCCTCTATCAAATGTGTATCCGCAGGCAGCGCATCCTGTGTCATACATACAAAAATATCCGCCTCAGAATAGCCTGCCGCCTTTCTCCTCGTCTTTCCATGGTCAAACTCAAGCGCCGAAATATGGTGTATTTCAATATTTTTGTACCTTTCCAAAAATCCCGTGCCATAAAACAGCTTATAAAAATATTTCTCCTCTGTATTCATAATGATAAGCTTATGTATCGGAACTGTCTGATTTTCCAGCAGCTCTATTATCTTCACAAGCTCCTCGTCCGGCTTATATGTCGGTATTATGACGTCTACTGTCTGCCGTATACTCATCATATTTATGCGCAACTTACCGCGCACGCCTCCCTATCATACTTAAATATTATGCAAACAAGGCAAAAAGGGACTGCTTTACAGTCCCTCCATTGGTCCTTTTTACTGACTTGTTTTTGCATGAACCCCTGTGTCCGAGGCAATCTTCTGACTGCATTTCTTTACAGTGTCGGACGGCACATATTCCTCCGAATCACCAAACAGGAATTTATGCAGCATTATTACATTCTGTTCCAAATCCGCGGGTGCCACCACACTTGCCTGTCCTACGCGGCAGCCCTCCTTATATCCGTCAAACGGGAAACCTGTGTTGTCCCCTATCTCATAGCTTGCTATACCCGAAAGCAGCGATAAAATCTCTGACAGGTCAAGCGAAGTGGCTATCTTGGGGAATACCGCCTCCGCTATGCCATTGAGTGTATTGGGATTTAGCGTTATCGCTTTCTTTGCTATCTGCTTTATAACTGTACGCTGCCTCTGTGTACGTTCAAAGTCATCACCTACATAACGTATACGGCAGTAGGCTGTTGCCTGCAAGCCGTTTAACGTCTGCAGCCCTGCCTTTGTAACAGGCGTATAATCAACTCCCGGCGTCGCCGTATAATTGGGTTCACCTGACGCATTTAATGTACCGTCAGGCTTACCTGCCATGCTTATTTGGAAGCTGTTTAGATGGACTATCTCAGCCTCCTTGACATCTATCTCGACGCCTCCTACCGCGTCAATAACATCCATCAGTCCGTCAAAGCCTATGGTGACAAAATCCGTGATATTCATGTCGAGATTCATATTAAGCATCGCTATCGCCTGCTTGGGTCCGCCTTTGGCATATGCCGCGTTTGCCTTGCTGTAACTGTCCGTGCTCATGTTTAGCCATGTATCACGATAAACGGATACCATCTTTACCTCTTTTGTATCGAGATTTATCGAGGCGATTATCATAGTATCAGAACGCGTCGCCTTGTCAAGCTGCCCTTCCCGCGAGTCAACGCCAAACAAAGCGACATTACGGTATCCTTTCATAACACCTGTTTCCGTTGACTCCTGTACCTGCTTGTCTATCTTTATCTCGTCTTCGGGAATTTCGACATACTTTATCTTGCCGACCTGCCTGCTGCCCCAGTATACCCCTACTGCTATAACGAGCAGCATAAGCAGCAAAAATATCTCACCGACAAACATAATTATCTTTTTTCTCTTTTTGCGCATCTGCTGCTGCGGAGTAAGCTCCACCTGCTGTCTTCTGCGTTTGCCGTTTTTGCTTTTCTTTCCTCCGGATTTATTTTTGCCCTTTGAAGAATTATTTATGTTTTTATTTGCCCTTGCCGAATTTTTGGCAGATGGCTTACGCTCTGGTGTATAATATTCGCTGTCAGTATAGGGTTGTCCCTGCCTTGGATGCGACTGCCCCTGTAGCTGTGGCTGCCGAGGCTGCTCTCCCTGTCTCTGCATCTGCTGCCCACGAAGCTGCCCCTCCTGTCTTTGCATCTGCTGCTGGCGCTGCTGTCCCCCCTGTCCCTGCATCGGGCGCTGCGGTCTTCCCTCCTGTCCCTGCATGGGACGCGGCTGCCGTCCCTCCTGTCCTTGCATCTGCTGTCTGCGAGGCGGTCTTCCCTGCGTCGTCTGCGGTCTGCGGGGTGGTTCTCCCTGTCCCTGCACTGGACGCTGCTGCCCCTGCCTTTGCATGGGGCGCGTCTGTCCACGTGTCGACGCACGTCTTTGCTGCGGGTCCGCACTTTTTCTCATATTGGAATTATCCTGATAATTGTTATCCTGCATTCGTTATTCTCCTTAATAGGCATTTTTGTTGACAAAGCCCTTAAAAAATGTCAAGAACAAAATCTTAATGTCAAATGCCATAGACCAGTTTTCAATATAATACAGGTCGTATTCTATGCGTTTTCTGATGGATGTGTCTCCACGATATCCATTTACCTGAGCCCAGCCCGTAATCCCGGGGCGAACCTGGTGCTTTATCATATACCTTGGTATTTCTTCTTTAAATTTTTCGACGAAAAGTGGTCTTTCGGGACGCGGTCCCACAAGGCTCATATCGCCTTTGAGCACATTGAAAAGCTGCGGCAGCTCATCTATGCTTGTCTTTCGCATTATCCTGCCCACTTTAGTCACTCTCGGGTCGTTTTTTTTGGTCCACCCTTTCTTTTCATCCTCGTCGCGCTGCACTTCCATGCTGCGGAATTTGTACATTTTAAACGGCTTGTTGTGGATGCCGACTCTCTCCTGCTTGAATATAAGAGGCCCTCTGCTCGTAGTCTTGACACATATTGTCGCTATAAGCATTACCGGCGAAAACAGCACAATAGCAAACAGCGAGCCAAAAATATCAACCATTCTTTTCATCAACCTGTTTGCCGTATTGGTAAGCGGCACATGTCTTATATTTACTACCGCAAGACCGCCTAAATCCTCAAGATACGGGCGGCTCGGTATGACACTGTTGTAATCGGGAATAAATTTTGTATGCACTCCCGATTTTTCACATATATTGACTATGGACTCCAGGCGGTCATAATCCTCCAGCGCCAGCGTAATAGCTATCTCGTCAAGCTTGTTTTCGGGCAGAATTATCTCAAGATTTTCTATATCGCCGATAACCTTTATCCCTTTGTATACCGCGCCTCTCGGGACATTATTGTCAAGTATGCCGCACACGACATAGCCCCATTCGGGATTTGCTTTGATTTTGTTGATATATTCCTCGGCTGCGCGTGAGTACCCCACAAGCAAAATGTGCTTTATATTATAGCCCTTTTTTCTGAAATAGCGCAGCGTCACTCTCACGGACTTGCGCATCGCGGAGCTTAAGAAAATATTTATGCCGTAAAATACGCCCACCATGCCTCGAGAAAAATCAGGTATGTTTATCGCATAAAGCACAACCATTATCGCGAGAAGTCCTACCGTATTCGCTTTGATTATATTAAAAATCTCGTATGTTGTTTTCGATGTGCGCTTTGATGAATACATATCGAAAACATTATATAAAATCAGATAGCACGGGACAATAGCGATAAGCGCAACAAAATAGGTCTGCGTCGGCAAAACGCCTGTACCATTCTCTATCTCCTTAACAAGACCACTCAGCCACAAAAACCAAGCAAGGCTGTATGACGCCGCCGTCACAAGCGCATCAAGCAGGACTAGCAGTCTGTTAAAATACTTCTGGTTATCTTTTATCAATCGCCCCACCCTGTTTCAGTGCTTCATCAAAAAATCAAGCTCTTATCATTCTACAATATTTGAGCCAAAAGTACAACTTATTTTTTCAATTCGACCTCAATCTTCAAAAAATCTTAACTATTCCGATGATTTATAATGTATAAATCCCTGTCAGTCTTGCTCTAGCGCCCAAGCAACAGCATGTTCCTCCAGAGCATCATCTGGATTTTGACATACCGTGAAAAGCTCTTTATCTCAAAGTGCTGTTTATGCCGCCTGCCGCTTTCACTCGCGCAAAGCTTTATGCCGTCAGCAAGTCCCCCTATATATTCTTTTCCAAAACCTTTCTTTATAAAGAAGACAGTCTTTACCAAAAAGCCAGCCAGCAGAAAAGGAGAATTTAACACAATCTGTAAAAGCGGCATATTTTTGTATGCCAAGTAGACGCTGTTCCTTGATGCGAGTTTCGTCTTAAAAGCGTTGTAACGCGAGCCGCTTGCAGCGCTTCCCGCATGATAAACTATGGCATTTGCGACATAGCGGTTTTCGTATCCGTGTAGTCTTGCGCGATAACCTATATCGATATCCTCAAAATAGGCAAAATGATTTTCGTCAAAAAGTCCGACATTGTCATCATCAAAAAGCTCACGCCTGTATATCGCCGCGCCCGCGCATGCAGCGAAAATATTACAGTCGTTATTGTATTTACTGTTCGGGGAATTTATGCTTTTTCCCTTGCCGCGGGCAAACGCCCATCCGAGCGCGCAGTAGAAATCTCCCGCATCGTCAATTATATCCTTGTCGTACAGCGACATCATACGCGCGGATGCCGAAAATAAGCGTGTATTGCCATCCATTGCCTTTTCAAGCTCATGCACAAAGGAAAGCCCTGCCCTTGTATCGTTGTTCAATAAAATAACGTATGGTGTCTTACTCGCCAATATTCCCTGATTGACTGCCCGGCAGAAGCCTGTGTTTTCGCTGTTTTCTATCAAATGCACCTTTGGGAATTTTTCCTTTATAAGCTCTAAGCTGCCGTCTGATGAGGCATTGTCAACTACTATTATTTCTATATCTTTTTCCGTGCCTGAATATATGCTTTCCAGGCAGGCTTCTATATATTTTATTCCGTTATAATTGGGTATAACTATCGTGGATTTGCAAACCGCCATCGTGTTTTTAGTCCCTTCGGATACATTTGGGGCTACATTTTACGGACACACTCAGGGTCCAGCAAAAGTCGCCCATGTTCAATAAGTCTGCCGCTCAGCTCCCTATTAAGCTGCTCTATTTTTTTTCTGCCTTCCGCCGTGCGTTCAAGCTCTCTTATCCATTGTGGCAGCTCATGCACCGTATTGTGGCTTTCTGCGCCTGCTTCCGTCAGTGTGCTTTCATACTCGTGTCCTGTGACGCTTTCATATATTTCATGTAGATTTTTATTTACCGCAAGGTTTCTGATATCAAGTGTTATTATATCTTGATATAAGTCCATTCTGTTCATATAGCCTGCATAAAATAACAGCTGTCCTTTATAGATACCACTTGTTATTTTACCGTGACGCACCACATATCCGCCTACAGCCGCCAAATCCGGTCTATGGGTCAGTATATCGTTACGATACACTATACGGTAAAAGCCTAAATGCTTGTTGTGCCGCACTTCAGCTTTCCAGCCCATACGGCTTGCAAAATCAATTATCGCCTTTTTGCCTGCTTCATATGCGTACATTTTGCTCTGAGGGTTGTCCGCCGTCGAATTTTGATGGCAGCGCCAGTGATAGAGGACCTTTGGCACATGGACGATGCGTGCCTCCATAGGCTTTTCCTCGCCAAGCTGCCCCTCTCTCTCCCGAAGCATCAGAGTGCTGACTATGCGAAGTATCAGGTCAAAGTCCTGTGAACCGTCGTATTCCCTGCGGATTTGCAGCTTCTTAAGCGTGGGCGTATCCACTACAAGAAAATGGCACATATAGTTGTTGGTAAGCAGCAGGTCCAAATTGAAATCAAGCTTAAAATGCGGGTCATAAAAGCTTTTGCCCGCGGAATCACATTTATCCTCGTCCGAATATACCAAAATAGGCGAATCGCTTTTTTCTATGGCACGCGCCATCTCATAAAGCGCGTCCGGCGTAAGCATATCATCATGGTCAAGTAATCCGCAGTAATCGCCCGTGGCATGCTCTATCGCCCTGTTTGTATTATCTGCAATGCCGCCGTTGTTATCCAAGCGAATATATCTTATGCGGCTGTCTTTATACTTCGCTACTGTCTCTGAAACTATATCGGACGCGCTTCCGTCCGCTATTATGAGTTCCCATTTTTCATAAGACTGTGCAAGGCAGCACTCAATAAGCGCCCCCATATATTCTTCTTGCGTTTCATATGCAGGCACTAAGATTGAAAATTTTATTTTTGAGACCGTCTTGTCATTCTTCTGTGCCAGAAGCGCCTCCGCCGTGGGCGGCACATACGCATAATCAGCATGATATTTCTGCGTCACCCGCTCAAACGCCGCAAAGGCTGCCTCTTTGCAGCCGTTTTTCTTACTGTAATTTATGGTTTTTTTGACATTTTGTACTATCGACATATTAAATCGTCCAATCTCAATGCTTTTCCAAGAATATTTTTCTGCTTATAAAATTATATACCATAACTATCGCTGTGGCAACGATTTTAGACGCCGCAAACCAAGCCACAAAATCTATCTTTTCAGCCAAATTCGCATTTGCACTGTAAACTCCTGTGCAAATCCAGATTACAAGCTCGTTGATTCCAAGTCCAATCAAACTCAATATTACAAAAATAACAAATTCTTTTTTTCTGCCAAGCTCCTCATTGCGGGTAAACACATACTTCATACTGAGGATATAATTTACAACCACGGAAATCGTAAAACCACAAAAAGCGCCTATAAGCGCAGCCAAATCCTCGCCGATAATATTCCTTAAAACAGCAACAAGTCCTGTAGATATCGCAAAATCTATAACAAAGCAAAGCCCACCCACGAAACCGAATTTAATTATCTGTGCAAGTAACTTATTCAAAACGCAATCCTCCAAATTCTTCCCTATCATAATGATTATAAATATCTATGGCGCCTGTGTCAAACATTTATCCCCGATTATACAAAAAGTGCCGCTGGGAAACAGCAGCTTACGCTACTGTCCCCAGCCTGCACATTTTTTTAACGGTTATTAGTTTTCTCCAAGTATTGCCTTAACCTCATTTGTCAGGGCTTCTACTTTATTTTGAGAATCTTCAAGGCTTGTGCCCTTTACACCCATGTAGAACTTAATCTTTGGCTCTGTGCCTGAAGGTCTTGCGCAGCACCATGAGTCGTTTGTCAGGTCAAAATAAAGCACATTTGACTTTGGCAATCCTGTCGGATATTCCTTGCCTGTGTCAAGCTCTACTATCTTATCATTGTCATAATCCCTGAATCTTACTACATCAAGTTCGCCAAATTTTTTAGGCGGATTTTTTCTAAGCTTATCCATAATAGCAGCTATCTGCTTAGAACCGTCTATGCCCTTTAATGTGATAGAATACTGTGTTTCTTTGTAGTATCCATATTTTTCATAAATTTCAATCATCATATCATAGAGCGTCTTGCCGTGTTTCTTGCACCATGCCGCAACCTCGCATAGGCACATAACCGCTACTACAGCATCCTTGTCGCGCGCGTGCGTGCCTGCAAGGCAGCCGTAGCTCTCCTCTAATCCGAATACGTAGTTGTTTGAACCTGTCTGCTCGAAAAGCTTAATCTGCTCGCCGATGAACTTGAAACCTGTGAGCACCTCGATAAGCTTTACGCCATACTCCCTTGTGATGGGAGCTGTCATGTTCGTGGTAACGATTGTGGTGACAAGCGCGGGATTGGGAGGCATCGTGCCCGTCGCCTTTCTCTCTCTCAATATGTATTCAGCAATGAGCATGCCTGACATATTTCCTGTGAAAGACTTGTACTCGCCGCTCTTTGTGTCAAGCGCGTAGATGCCAAGTCTGTCCGCATCGGGGTCTGTAGCAAGCACGATATCCGCGTTCTTTTCCTTTGCAAGCCTCAATGCGTATGTAAACGCCTTGGGGTCCTCGGGGTTTGGATAGTCGAGCGTGGTGAATTTGGGGTCGGGATTTTCCTGCTCGGGAACTACATAAACATTTTTGAAACCAAGCTCCGACAAAATTCTTCTGACGGGCTTGTTGCCTGTACCGCAAAGCGGTGTGTATACAATCTTAATGTCGTCTGCGACTTCCTTGATAACATCAGGATGGATAATCTGCTTTTTGAGCTCTGCCATGTACTTGTCGTCGATTTCCTTGCCGATGACCTCATATAAGCCAGCGTTTATAGCTTCCTGCTTATCCATAGTCTTTACGGTATGGTAATCGGTCACTGCCTTGACTTCGTTTATAACCTCTTTATCCTTGGGTGCGGTAATCTGCGCGCCGTCCTCCCAGTATACCTTGTATCCATTGTATTCGGGGGGATTGTGGCTCGCCGTGATGACAATGCCTGAAATGCAGCCTAACGTCCTGAGTGCAAATGAAAGCTCGGGAGTAGGACGCAGAGATTCAAACACATATGCCTTAATGCCGTTTGCAGCCATGCAAAGCGCCGCCTCGTCGGCAAACTCGGGTGACATAAAGCGCGAATCGTATGCTATCGCTATGCCTTTCTTTTGTCCGCCTGCCTTGATTATGTAGTTTGCAAGTCCCTGAGAGGTCTTTCTTACAGTATAAATGTTCATGCGGTTCGTGCCTGCGCCGATGACGCCTCTAAGTCCGCCCGTGCCAAACTCAAGCTCTTTGTAAAAGCGGTCTTCTATCTCGCTTTCGTTGCCCTTGATTTTAAGAAGCTCGTCCTTTGTCGCCTGGTCGAAATAATCATCATTCAGCCAGAAATTAAATTCGTCCATGTAACTCATTGCTGTACCTCCACAATATATTTTTGGGTATATCCCTAATATTTATTAAACCAAAAATGGGGGAATTTTGCAAGGTTATCTTAAACATTTAAGAAATCACATTTGAGAAATCTGTCAAATTCAACACCCTCAGCTAACAAACACCCAAAAATTCTTTTATCTGCCTATCCATACATTCCGCGACATCGCCATTATCAAAATACAGTTTTGTCCATTCTACAATTTTATCCATTGTAGTTTCTATATTCCACCGTGGTTTCCAGTTCAATGTCTTTTTCAGTTTGGAACAGTCTAGCTTTAAAAAATTGGCCTCATGCGGACCGCCGTCATAAATATTCTTCCATGACACATTTCCGCCCACGGCCTGATTCCATTTTTGGCAAAACAATGTAACCAATTCACCTGTAGTCAGGCAATCAGCATCGTCAGGACCGACATTGTAGCTGCCGGATATGCTCTTATTTTCATATTGTGCCTGTGCCAGCTGAAGATATACGGCAATAGGCTCCAATACATGCTGATATGGCCTGATTGAATACGGGTTCCTGACTATTATCTCACGCTTTTCCTTGACTGCCCTTATACAGTCGGGAATTATACGGTCATTTGCAAAATCTCCCCCGCCTATCACGTTGCCTGCCCTTGCCGTAGAAACAGCAATATCCCTGTCAGCAAAAAAAGAATTTACATAGCTGTATGTGACCAGTTCTGAACATGATTTAGAATTGGAATATGGGTCAAAACCTTTTAATTCCTCATTTTCACGGTATCCCCATTCCCACTCCCTGTTTAAGTATACTTTGTCCGTCGTCACATTGACAAATGATTTCACGGAAGGCGTCAGACGTATACATTCCAGTACATTTACAGTTCCCATGACGTTTGTTTCATACGTGTATACCGGATTTTTATACGAATCGCGTACAATCGGCTGCGCCGCCATATGTATCACTACCTCAGGATTCACTTCTTCAAATATTTTTTTTAAATGATTCAAATCACGTACATCGCCTATAATCGAATTGATACGGCCATGAAGACCGGCTAAGCTGAATAAATCTGGTTCTGTGGGCGGTTCCAATGCGTACCCTGTAATCTGCGCCCCTGCTAACAGTAGCATTCGGCACAGCCAGGAGCCTTTAAAGCCTGTATGGCCTGTTAGTAGTATTTTTTTGTTTTTAAACCATGATAGCTGTAACAAAGCGTTGCTCCCTCCTTACTAGCAAATCTTCCGATCTGTTTACAGATGCTTTTATCGTATGATTTTACCAGATCACTTACGTATTTTCTGCTTATATGCCCAGAATTTATTCAATATAAAATTCAATGGAATAGTAATCACAAGGTTGATTAATGGAGCAATTATTTCAGGAATATGAATAACTTCAACCCACAAGGCAAGCAGTATATTGCTCAATAACAGCCCTGTACCTGCATAAGAAACAAAAGTTTTCAGCAATGCCTTAAATTTTTCATACTTTTCTGTTGAATTAAAATTGAAAACATATTTGCTGTTCCAATAATATGCATTTAAAACACTTGCAAAGAAGCCCACTAAACTAGCAAACAAGTAATGAGCGCCCAGTATTACAAAAACAACATAGACAAAGTAAGAAATCAGCGTATTTAATAATCCTACTATACCAAATTTTATAAATTGCTGTAATTTTTTCATCATGCTGCTGTCCGATTTTAAATGAAAAATTTTAACAACAAAAAACTCAATTGCATTATCAATAAAATTCCAAACTTGACTCATTATAGTACACATCCAAAAATTATTTGATTTGCTCACATATATTTTGAAATATCACAATTATCAATCAATGACATTCACCAATTCCAAGCTATGATTAAATTACATTTATTCATCTTTTATACCCTACATTCCATACCCTCGCCTCACCAAACAGTAATTCGCATTATACGAATTATTTTACAATACTTTCACTCTTATCCTCAAAATTAAGTCTTTCTTCTTCAATAACCAATGGTCGTTTTGTCACCCTAGTTAAAATTTCTCCGATGTACTCTCCAAGAATCCCCAAAAACATCAATAATATGCCTCCAATAAAAAAAATTCCTATTAAAAGCGGGGCTTGACCCATGTCAAAATACATCCAATTTTTAAGTTTCCATACAAGGTAGAATATGGCTACTGCAAAGCTTATAAGTGAAACAATAAACCCCCATAATATAGCCAATTTCAACGGTACTTTTGAAGTATTTATAAAAGAACTTACTGCATACTGAAAGTAATACCTCAAACTATATCCTGACTTTCCCCTCAGTCGTTTAGGCTGCCTGAATTCGATAAATGCCACCTGATATCCCAAATCCGCTATTAAATGCCTCAGGCTTGGTTCAGGTTCATCCAGCGCTTTTAACTGTGAAATTACTGTTTGGTCATACAATCCAAATCCAGTAGTTTGTTCATATTCAGGAACTTCTGAATAGTGCTGGATAATTTTATAATACAATCCCCTAATATTATACATCAACGCATTTTCATCGGACTCTGTTTTTTTTCCTAATACCACTTTATATCCTTGATTCCATTTTTCAATAAACTGTGGAATCAGCTCCGGTGGATCTTGAAAGTCACAGGCCAGCAAAATCGCACAGTCTCCATCTGCCTGAAATAATCCATTTGCCGCATTTCTTAGCCCGCCAAAATTACGTACATTTCTAATTATTTTTATTCTTTTATCCTCACCAGCCAGCCGCTTTAATATATCCCATGTTCTATCGTCAGAATGGTTATCCACTAATATATGCTCATATTCATATGGCAGTTTTTCCATAATTTCTTTTACCGCCCTAACCATGAGTTCCACATTTTCCTCCTCGTTAAAACAAGGATTGACAATGCTTATTTTTTTTCTAAACTTATCATTTATGATGACATTATCCATCTCTCAATAAAACCTCCATGCTTTTGTTTGTGCAGGAAAAAGAAATTCGTCTGGACAGTTTCATCGTCTATAGCTAAAATTCTCTTCAGCTTTCCATCCTGCATAGCTGCGCAATCATACCCAAGTGTCTGCATATATGATATGACATCATTCGGATGATAGCCGAAACGTTTTGCATGCTTTCGCAATAATTCAGTATAAACAAATGGTTTGTAATTTAAAAGCGTGTTTTCAGCGCCTTTCAAAACTGCCTTTTCGTTTCCCTCCACATCTATTTTCATAAAATCCAACTGTGCTATTTTATTTTTTTCAATAAAGCTATCAACTGTTGTTACGGAGCACATAACCTCTTGAATATCTGTTTCTCCAGTATATTCACCAACTTTATTACTCCGTTTTTTATAAAACGCATCTTCATTAGGCACCATTGACGCTGCTTCATTTGAAGCTGGAACAAAAAATCTAATTTCACCTTCAGTATCGGACATCCCCATATTGTATGATTTATAATGTCCGAAATCAACATGATTAAGCTTTTCTGTTTTTTTAAGCCGTGCATATGTATCTGGCACCGGTTCAAAAAGATAATATTCCAGTTCTTTATGCGTTTGATATAAATCTAAGCTGTATAAACCGACATTGGCACCAATATCAAACACTATACGGTTTCCTGCTTGAGAAAGGAATTCACCAACCACCATCATTTCCGCACTTTCAGGATCCCCTGCCGTCAATAATTCCACTTCTGCACGGCAAATTGCCTGCGTAAAATCAAAATATATCTTTGTTCCATTTTTCCGTTCCAAAATACAGCCATCTTTTGTAATCATGATGCTTTTAATCTCATCATTATTTGTCAATACTTCTTCTATCTCTGCCAAATAATGTGTATAATTTTCCCGCATTATTTGAAAATATAGCCTCTTATCTACCCCCCCCCCGTATATAAATTTGTTTCGAAATTCCGCCATCCTCATTTACGTATTCCTCCTATAAAATTAATCTTTCTCTTTCAAGCTTCTATATACTCTTTCAAATCCTTGTTTCGCTTCAAACAGATGCTCCCATCCCAATTCCATTAATTTGTATTCAACAGGTTTATTATCTTGATTCAATGAATTATTTAAATAAGTATCTGCAGCATTCCTTTGGGCAAACGTAACTTTTAGTTTTTCTCTTGGAATCTCTGCAATTATTTCAGCCAATTCTTTAATTGACAAGAATTGATTCGTATTAGTCACGTTATAAGCAGCACCACCATTACCTTTCAGCAAAAGCAACAAAAATGCCGCTGTTGCATCTGCTATATAGCAAAACGGACGCCGTGCGCTACCATCACTGTAAAGTACAATATCTTCATTCTTTAAAGCATTTTTTATAAAACCTGCAAAAACCCTTGGATCATTCTCCACATCCATAGTAGGTCCATAAGTGTGCCCAATCCTCGCAATAACCGTACGAACACCATATTCTTTATAAAATGCGCTGCATAAAGTTTCACCAAGTCTTTTGCTTTCCCCATAGCAGCTATGAGTTTCTAAAGGATCCATATACCCCAGAGTGTCTTCTGTAATATCTTCGTTTCCATCTACCCGCCCATAAATATCACCACTACTAAAAAATAAAAAACATTCTGCTTTATGCTGCAAGGCAAACTTTAAAAGCTGATATGTTCCTATTGCATTTGGCTCTATAACTTCCACCGGATTAGTATTATAATACCTTGGATTTGCCAAACCGGCAGCATGGACAATATAATCCATGTGTGGCAATTTTTTATTTACCTCTAAAATGTCCGCATTTATAAACTTAAAATCAGGATGTTCCCAATATTGAGAAAATCTTTTCTTTGCTTTATCTATATTTCTTCCTTGCGCTATTACCTGAACTGAAACATGTTTTTCGATATTTAGGTACATCAAAAAATATACGATATAAGATGCAAGCATCCCATAAGAACCCGAAATAAAAACTTTTTTTCCGTCAAACTTATTCCACTCATATCTGCGGTTAAAGATATTTTCCATGTCTTCCCGCAACACTTTATTTATCATCGTCCATCTCCTCTGAAAATAAATTTATAATATGATTTTTTAGCCCCATGTTTTTTATTTTTTTCTCAATAGCACTATAAGCATACTGTGACGCAATCACTATCGGAAGACACTCCTCTGCCCGTAGTTCATCAGGGGATAACACTCTATTACCGTATACTTCCATTCCAGTGTAATTCAAATTTGAATCAATCACACCCTTTATCAACTTTTCAGAAATTATATTTAATTGGACCAACATTGCTGTATTGGTTCCGGCCCCCCATACATAATATCCCTTTCCCGTATCATAGTCATACATTCTCTTTCGCATCCGTGTAGCAAAATCCGCGCATTGTTCCAAATATGCACTCATACCACCATTCGTATCATCAGTATATTCTTTTTGTTTATAATTTAGATAACAATCAGACTCTGCTTTTCTCCAGAGACTGATGGAATTACCTGCTAATCCCATAATGTTAATATGACTTCTTTCAAGCCGTTCAAACACATAACCTTCTAAATTCATAAGATACTGCAAACTTTTTTTATCAAAGTAATTGATATGCTCTATAGAAAACTCCTGATATAAGTCCTTATGTTCACAAAACAAAGAGACATCAGGCACAACAATTATAATCCTCCCCCCTTGTTTAAGCATCGTCCTACATTGCTGAATGCTTGCATGTATATCCATTAAATGTTCAAGAACACCGCATAAAATAATAATATCAAACTTCTTTTGACGTAATTCCGGAATATCATCTCCTAATTCGCCCTGGTAAACCTGTATGCCATAATAATCCATCGCATAATCGCAATTTTCCTGAGATGGCTCAACTCCATACAAATTGCAATATCCTGCTACCTTTAGCTCATTTAGAAGACCTCCAAACGCACATCCAACATCCATAATATCAGCCTCAAGCGGTACAGTTTTTTCAATCAGTCTGACTACATGACGATACAATTCGATAAGATCCGGTGATATGCTGTGATAGTTGCCTCCCTCGTATCTGGACATAAGCTCATAATAATCATCCAACGGCATTGATTCTTCAATATTCCCTGCGTAATATAATCCGCATTTTGAACATGAAAAAACATCATACCCTACAAATGGAACAATTAACCTACAAGGCGAAAAATCACGTTTGAATATTTTTTCATTGCTTTCGTTAATCGTGCCACAGCACGGACATTTTTCTCTCATTATCCTTTTTAACATTTATTATTAATTCTCCTTTCAAGTATCCATCCTATGGTTGTTTAATCGTTTCTTCGCCAGTTAATGCATTAATGCCTAATTCTACTTTATTATCTTCATGTCGCTGAATTAATTCTATCCAGTTTCCTTCTGGATCCCTGCAAAAACAGCATAAATTATTATTGCACATTTTGTGTATCTTTGTTTTTTGTACTCCCTGTTTGCTTTTGATTACTTCTACTGTCCTATATATGTCATCAATTTCAAAAGCCAAATGCCCCATGCCCGTCATAAAAATAGGATAGTCCAAAGGGAGCTGCGGTATTTCATTCAACTTCGACGTTATCTTGACCAGCTCCAGCATATCACCTTGACCATTCTGCCTACCATATGGCGTAATAAGCTTTGTTGTCACTATTTCTGCACACGTAACTCCTAATAATTCATCAAGCAAATTATTTTGATCAGGGGCATTGCTACATATTGTTACCATATCAAAAACAGTCTTATAAAATGCCTCTAATCGCAAAATATCTTTAACATAAATTCCCATGTGTCGAATTGAAATCATGCACTTATTACTCCTCTTGTTTTAATACTTATTTATATAATCAAATTTAGAGCTAATCCATGCATAGTAAATCACTTAAGCTTTCAGATTAGCTCCCGCATCGGCAACTACAACACTCCCTGTCATAATTGCCGAATCCTCCGATATCAAGAACAATACAGTCCTTGCCACTTCTTCCGGCATAATTACTTTACCCAACAGATTTTGGCTTTTAAAACGTTCAAAGTTTTTGTTTTCCCACAAATCAGTCGCTGTAGGGCCAGGACAAAGACAGTTGATGCGCACATCTGGAGCATAATTTTTTGCCAATAACTGCGTAAATTGAATCAGAGCCGCTTTTGAGGAAGCATAGGCATAATTTGTTCTGCCATATACAGCGCTTTGTAATCCTACATTTGATGCAATATTTAATACGCATCCCTTACTTTCTCTTATCATTGGCAAAAACGCTTTGCAGCAATATACTGTTGCATTTACATTAGTTTCAAATACTGTCTCCCAGTTGTCTTCATTTATTTCCTCTAATGCCGCCGTTTTTAATACGCCAATACTATTGACAAGAACATCCAACCGCTGAAACTTTTCCAAAATTATTTCACGTAACTTCTCTATTTCATCTTTCTGCGTCATGTCACATGAAATGAAAACAGCCTGCCCGCCTTTTTTACGTATTTTTTCTTCTTCAGCCAGTCCCCGCTTTTTACCTCGCCCTACCAGAATAACCGAAGCACCTTCATCAGCAGCCAATTCTGCAGCTGCGGCTCCAATACCCGATGTACCGCCTGTTATCAATACGATTTTTCCATCCAGCTTTCCCATAATTTCTTCTTTCATACTTCATTCCAATTCACTTGTTTTCCATATTAGCTTCTCATCATCCATTCTGTTAAAAAGCATTCTTCAACAAGACAATCAATTCTTCCACAGCTTTCTCTACTTCACTTCGTTCCAAATCATGTACTATCTCCAGCTCCAAACCATCATTTTTAAACAAAACCGCCGTATAGTTCATATCAACCTGTTTCTTGTCTTTCCTTATTGCCTTCATAATCTCATCCATATCAGACAGACTGCTAAGTTGAAATCCATTTTTTTCTTCCAGCAGCGGTATCGGCAGAATTTTCAAAAGCAAATCTTGAATGTCATTTTTCAGATGTTCGCTAAGCCATCCTCTCCTGTATGATACCTCATCCGCAACAATAGTGCCCATCGCAACAGCCGTTCCATGAGGAATTGCATAATTTGTCACGGTTTCAAAAGCGTGTCCAAAAGTGTGTGCAAAATTTAAGTGTATACGCACTCCGCGGTCATACTCATCCGCCTCTATAAACGCTTTTTTAAATTCCAAGGATTTTCGGACATATTCTTCAATTTTGTGTCCATCTTTTTGAAGTATATACGGCAAATCCTGACGAAGCTTCACCAAGTCCCTGCTGCCTGCCATAACATTGAATTTTACGACTTCTCCCATTCCGCTCATGAAATCTATCTGTGACAGTGTGTCAAAAAATTTAGGACAGATATGCAGCTCATCAGGCGGATAAAATGTTCCCAAAAGGTTCTTAAACTTTTTATAATTCAGCGATGTCTTGCTCCCTATACAGCTATCACACGATGCCAACAGCGTAGTCGGTACAAATACCCATTTAATCCCCCTGTACAGTATATTTGCAGCAAATCCCGTAATATCCTGAATAATCCCGCCGCCAATGGAAATCAAAGTAATATTTCGCTTTCCCGGAAGCTCTGTCATTTTTTCACATATGCTTAGTGCCGTCTCAATTACCTTATTTTCTTCCTTGGCTTCTATCAGCATAATAGCTTCTGACGGTATATGCTCAATCAGTTTGTCCTTATACAGTTCATAGACATTTTTATCAATCACCCATAGGGATTGATCGATTACCGCAAGTTTTTTGATAAAATCGAAATCCTTTTCAAAGTATACTTGATATGTTTTTGAATGCGCCTTTATGTCCATGATTAAATCTCCCTCTAAATCATTTTTATATACATATTTTTCTCAAGTTCTTCTCTTGGCAGAAACGGAGCCAAGTCCTCCAACGGCGGTGAGACCAATGTCCCGTCCTCCAATTTTTTAGTCGCTGATTTCGGTTCATATATCTGCTCTGTATCTGTGAAGACTTCTGCAATAAGCGGTCCGTTATAGTCCAATGTAGCTTTGATAAAATTCTTTAATTTATCATTACTCCCACACGAAAAATATTTATACCCATACGCCCATGCCAGCTTTTCCATATTAGGAAAAGAAAGGTCTTGGCTTTCAGGCCCAATGCCTACTGGCTTTCTCCCGCCAAAAACATTTCTTTGTGTTAAGCGTATCTGATGATAACCTTGATTATTTATTACATATATTTTTATAGGAAGCTTATTTGTGATTATAGTCTGCAGCTCTTGAAGATTCATCTGAATGCTTCCATCCCCTGCAATACATATAAGCGGTTTCTTTTCATCGGCTATACAGACTCCTATCGCTGCGGGCAGTTCATATCCCATCGAAGACAATGCACAATTCATGATAAATCTTTGATTTTCTTTTATGATATATGCCTGACTCCCGACTACACTTGCGGAGCCGTTTGCTACAACAGTATTCATCCCTTTCGGTATCGCTTTACTCAATTCATTTATAAACGCATATACGTTGCACTTTTCGCTATCCTCATAATGCTTACTTTGCACAACCGGATATTTTTGTTTCCAAAGCCGACATTGTGATATCCATTCTTTTTTTGGTTCAATATCTTTACCGACTTTCTGCAGCATTTCCTCCATAAAGCTTTTGATATCATAGCAGACAGGCATATCCACTCTTATAGTAGGCTTTTTTAATTCTTCTCTGTCAATGTCAACCGCTATTACGAACGCCTCTCTTGCCCATGTATTAACATCGTATCCAACTTGATAGATGTTCAGTCGGCTTCCTAAGGATATCAACAAATCACTGTTCTGAACAGCAAAATTTCCAGCTCTGTCTCCCATAATTCCTGCTCTACCCACATAAAAGCAAGAATCCGTCGGCAGCAAATCAATACTGTTCCATCCTGTTACGACAGGTATCTGCAGTTCTTCTGTCAATTTACGAAAAATCTCATATCCGCCTGATATCCTAATCGCATTTCCGCCATATAAGACAGGTCTTTTTGCTTCTTTTATTTTTTCCCTAATTTTGTCCCAATCTACGAAATCATCTGTGTCACACTTTTCATTATATTGAAAAGAAGACAGATTATCAGTCTCAATATAGCTGCCCTGAATATCCAACGGTATGTCCACCCAGCATGGACCCGGACGCCCATTTACGGCGATATATAAGGCTTTGTCCAGACAAAACTTAATTCTGCGGGGTTCTTCAAGCATCTCGCAATACTTCGTCATTCCTGAAATCGCACCGATAATATCAAATTCCTGATTTCCCAAGGTACGAAGCTTTAATCCACTGTGCTTTACTGTCAAAGTGCTTTTGGTCTGTCCTGAGATAACAAGCATTGGAATGGAATCCATATACGCGCCTGCGACCCCGTTTAACGCATTGATGGCGCCGGGACCGCTCGTCACGCAGACAACGGCTATTTTATTGTTCACACGCGCATAAGCCTCCGCCGCTATAGCGCTTGCCTGTTCATGGTGATTATATGTGCAGTGCAATCCTGCTTTGTGTCCGAATGCGTCATTAAGGTGCATGGCGCCTCCACCCACCACTGTAAAAACATCTGAAATCCCATGTGAGACAAGATATTCAGCAATATAGTCGGCAACTCTAATTTTCATACAAATTCGTTTCCTTTATTCTACACATAATAGCTGTCTGTTATAAAAGTTATCTTTTCTTTCAGCCCTGAACGTTCCAGACTGTTTTTAACATCCTCATTGATTTCCTGTGCGCGTTCCTTTGTAAACGTATATTCCATATTGGCATTCACGTAATTTGTTGTCCTCGCCATGTCATATCCGTCAAAACCGGCAAGCGCAATGTCAGACACTTCACTGTCTTTAAATATTTTTAACAGCATAAATAACGGATTATCCCGCATATGTGCTTTTTCATCCAACAGCCTGCCATAATTTAAAACATAATCGAATGTTTCGGAGGAACTTGTTATGTTTGAAGTTGCGATTATCCTTGTTTCCGAGCCTTTAGCCTTCAATCGCGTTGCCATCTGAACATACCTTTTGGCATTTGACATAAACAGGAAATCGACCTTATACAAATCAGGCAAAAAATTAACCGAAATTACTAATGGATTATATTTTTTCATGTACTCTAGAATTCTTTCTTTTTGTAAATACACATTATTGCCTGAACCTAAAACCAAAACATGCCTATTATGCAATATTCCGCTTAGTTCAGCATATACTTCTGCGTCTTCACATTCCTTGTTTTGATATTCCATATATAGTTCTTCGATATAATTTTCATCATAAAGAAGCTTTTTCTCCGAACATATACTTGCCAGTATTTTGTTTATTGATTTTACAGATAATGTCCCCTTATCCTGTAGGAATGCCACATAATTCGGATGGCAGTCATTCGAAGCCGAAAGGAAAAATTTAAAACTGTACCCCCAATGTATCTGACGATATATATCCAGCATTGTGACATCAATAGCCTCCAACAGCTGATGTGTACGATAATTTTTTCCATTATGTTCATTCATATACATAGACAACAGCTCCGTCGGCGCATTGCCTGCGCTTTTTCCCATGCCGTATAAAGTTCCATCTATAATCAGGGTTCTGTCCAGTTCCTTTTCCAGCACTTCTATGCAGTTAGCATATGCCAGCTGGAAATTGTTATGTGCATGATAACCTAATCCAATCTCAGGTTTCAACTGTCGGTCTGCCATGACAAAATAATGCTCTAACTGCTGCTTATGCAATAAACCATATGTGTCAACAAGTGAAAACGCATAGGGGCATATATCATTTACCAATTTGACAAGCTCCGCAAATTCTTCATCATTATAGCTAGTAATAGATACTGCCTGCGCAAAGACAGCATATCCTTTTTGCTTTAGTAAACTGCAAAAGCGAATGGCCTCATGCATCTTTCCCTTTTTAAAAATGACGCGTATGCCATCAAGATAAGATTCACTGCACATCTGCACATTCTCTATTCCACAAGTTCCAAAATCTATCATGCCAACCACCATGGAACTGTCTCTCTTTAACTCACCATATGAACGTTCTACGCTTTTCGTATCAGGAAATATACTGCGTTCGTAATCATATTCCCTCCGCTCATCTAAAAAACCGACCTCAATGATATCCAATCCGGCACTCACAAGACGTTCAAAAATAGTTACAATATTATCATGCCCAAATTTCCAGTCATTAAGATAGCCGCCATCTCTCAATGTACAATCCAGTAATTTGATTTGTCCCATAGATTTTGTGTCCATATACCTTTCAAAAAATTATAGTTCATATTCAGTCCCTTATATTTCTGCCGCCTCTATTATTGTTTTTGCCATATAGTCAATCATCTCGTCCGTCATTCCCGGATATACGCCTACCCAGAATGAATCATTCATAATTCTGTCCGTATTTTCCAGTGAACCCACGACTCTGTAGCCTTCTTTGCTTTCGCGCATTCCGTCAAAACATGGATGCTTTACCAGATTGCCCGCGAATAACATTCTCGTCTGAATGCCTTTGCTTTCTATATACTGTACAGCCTTATTTCTGCTCACTCCAGTTTTGCATGTTATTAAAAAGCCAAACCAGCTCGGTTTTGAATTGTCACATGCGACGGGCAGTATAAGCTTGTCCCCCGTTCCTGACAACGCATTTTTCAGTCTTTCAAAGTTATGGTGTCTTCTTTTCACAAAGCTTGGAAACTTTTCAAGCTGTGCGCAGCCTATTGCCGCCTGCATATCGGTAGCCTTTAGATTATATCCAAAATGCGAGTACACATATTTGTGGTCATACCCAAGCGGAAGTTCACCATATTGCTTGTCAAAACGATGCCCGCATAAGTTATCATGACCTGAAGGGCATACGCAATCACGCCCCCAATCTCTAAACGAACGTATTGCCTTATGCAGCAGTGCATTGTCTGTGTAAACCGCTCCGCCTTCGCCCATTGTCATATGATGCGGCGGATAAAAGCTAGATGTGCCGATATCACCTATCGTGCCCGTAAATTTTTCTACGCCGTCTATAGTGTACTTAGAGCCTAACGCATCGCAGTTATCCTCTACAAGCCACAGATTATGTCTGTCGCAGAAAGCCTTAACCGCCGACAGGTCAAACGGATTGCCAAGCGTGTGCGCTATCATAACCGCCTTGGTCTTTTCGGATAATGCTTCTTCAAGCATGGTTGTATCTATATTGTACTGAGGAATAGTCACATCGACAAACACCGGCACTGCTCCGTATTGTATTATAGGCGCAACCGTGGTAGGAAATCCCGCCGCCACGGTAATCACCTCATCGCCGCGTTTTATGCTTTTTTCCCCAAGCAGAGGCGATGTCAACGCCATAAAGGCAATCAGGTTTGCCGATGAACCCGAGTTTACAAGTGAGCAGTATTTTATTCCAAGATAATCAGCAAACTTTCTTTCAAATTCGTCAGTATATCTGCCTGATGTCAGCCAAAACTCCAACGCGCTGTCTACCAAGTTAATCATTTCAGCACTGTCATAGACTCTGGACGCATACGGTATTCGCTGTCCTTCTTCAAATTCTTTTTTCGTATTATGATATGTGTCTGCATATTCCCTCACCATAGCAAGAATGTCCGCTCTTGCCTGCTGCTCTGTCTTATTTTCAAACATAATATTCTCCTCTTATATCGCCTACTGCCTTATTGAGACTGTTTCCACACCATCCATGGCGCATCACCTGATGAAATCATTTTTTCCAGCTGCTGCATATCTCTTTGTGTATCCATGCATTTCCAGAAACCAAAATGTCTATATGCCATCAGCTGGCCGGCAGCCGAAACCATCTCAAGCGGCCTTTTTTCAAACACAGTAGTATCATCTTCCAGATAATCAAATATTTCCGGATTCAGTACCATATATCCAGCATTTACAACTCCGCCATCCTTTTTATTTTTTTCGCGGAATTTGCTTATTATGCCATTATCATCAATTTCAAGGACACCAAACTGCTGTCCTACATTTACAGCCGTTATCGTGGCAATTTTACCATGTGATTTATGAAATTCAGCCAATTCCCGTATATTTACATCCGAAACGCCATCGCCATACGTAAGCATAAATGCTTCATCCCCTATATAGGGCTGGACTCTTTTTATTCGCCCTCCTGTCATAGTATTTAATCCGGTATCAACAATAGTAACTTTCCACGGCTCCGCGACATTTGAATGTATCTCCATACGGTTCTCTTTTGTAAAATCATATGTTATATCGCTGTTATACAGGTAATAATTGTTAAACCATTCCTTAATGATATGCTGCTTATATCCGGCACATATTATAAATTCATTAAAACCGTAATGTGAATACTCTTTCATAATATGCCATAAAATCGGTTTCCCGCCTATTTCAATCATTGGTTTCGGTTTCAAATGGCTGTATTCACTTATACGCGTACCGTATCCGCCTGCTAAGATTACTACCTTCATTAATATTTTTTCCTTTCATGTTTTGCTCATAATGGTCTCAATCTTTCAATGCAAAATGCTTTTTGCAAGCTGACTTACCTTAAAATTGTGGCTTGTTTTTTAATTATTTGTGTATTATACTAATTTATTTTAACATAATTTAACATTTATTCAACATAATTATTCTTAATATTCCAAAATCTTATTTCCGGAGGTTTTATAGACAATGAACCTTAATGATATGTGTGAAGACTTTCATTATGATTTAGTCCAATAGAAGACTCAATGGTAAAAATAAAAAATGAACATTAAACAAAAAAGGGCGATAAGCCTATGGCTCCGCCCTTATTTTCTGGATGGGAAATGTTGATTTTGACCGAATGAATAAATTCTGCACCGTGTCGCAGGTGTCTTTTCGTCATCGGTGTTAACCGCAAGCAATGCCTTGATAAGCGTAAACGCTAAATAATAGGATGTAGTCATCCCCCTACACAACCGCCTCCACAATCAACTTTCCTCCAGCCTGTATTTCTTTCACGCCAACCTCTTTATTCTTGTTGAAATTGAAGCTGAGCAAATATCCTTTATCCTGATGATAATAATCAAGATATTCTGAAAGCTGTTTTTCGCCCCTTTCATTATACTCATTGCCATGCCATATCTTGAGCTCAATGATAAACTGCTCGCCGTGATAATCGACTACAATATCCGTGCGTTTATCATTTCTTGTCCGCGCCTCAATATAGTAATTGCCTGCTCCGTTAATAATAGGGCGCAGATACATCAAAAACAGCTTGCGTCCATTATCCTCAATAAAACTGTCAGTATTTTTGCCATAAATATCCCCGAAAGTTGTCACAAATTTGCGCATCACAGCATCCATATCAAGCCTGCCATTATTGATAAAACTGCTCTTATTGCGCTTTGCTTCCTGGATTATTGCATTAGAGAGTTCCTCCTCCGAATAAAAATAGTTGTAAAGGCGCGTTTCAAAAATGCGATTGGCAATCCGCACTTTACCATCACTGTCAACAGCATAGCCAAACATACATGCCAAATCAATCTCTTTTGTATCTGAATTATACGAAAATTCGCTTCCATTAAATAATATCGAATAAAACATTTTCTTCATCTCCGGGAAGGTATCGAGATGACGAATCATGCTTTCAAACAATGTAATATTCTTAGTCTGCAGTCTCCTGACAGCGCTTATGACACCTGCATTTGACCAGATTTTGTCCTGACCCTCAAACTCTTCATCTGCAGCCAGGTCTTCATCGATATATTTGCATATAGCCGACACCAGCACCGGATAGCCTGATGTGTACGCATATATCTCCTCTGACACAGCCTGTATATCCATTTCCGTGTGATAGTCAGCTTCATATTCTTCCAGCATGCCTGCAATCTGGCTTACAGAAAAACTCATGCTTATCTTAAAATCAGCCGCTATATTCCATGGACTGTTATACTGGTGTTCCGATTCAGGGCGCAGCTTTAATTTCAAGTTTTTGATATTATATACCCCCGCCAAAATCACGGAATGAAAAATCGGCGCCTTATCGCGTTTCAAATAACGGGCCCGAAGCTGTGCCAAAAAATCAACAAAAACCTGATTATTTGAAGCACTGTCAACCTCATCAATCATCAACACTATCGGGTGCAGGCTGCGGCCGCATATACTGCTGATACATTCAAACAGTTCCTCCAGCCCGCCATCGGGATCATTGTCTTTAAAATCCGCCAGAGGTTTTTGCAGCTGCTCTTTGTCTTCCGCCTCCGTATAGCGAAACGCCTCACACAGTTTCCTTGCCAGCGCCCGCGAAAACACTGTGCTATTTGCAAATTTTTCTGTTTCCAACTCCTGAAAATCCAATGACAGGACTGTATATTCGTCTTTCAAATACTGCTCCAATGCCCTCAGCGTAGTCGTCTTTCCGTACTGACGTCCCCTGTTTATGACAAAATACTTTTTCCTGTCCACAAGTGTCTTTTTAATCTGCTCCATCCTGTCATCGAGCCGTACCATATAGTGTTCTTCCGGCCTGCACAAGCCTTCAGTATTAAAATAACGCGTCATTGCAACCACCACCTAAACATAATCTTTCCCTCTGCCTGCCCTATCCCATCCCCGCCTCTCTTAACTTAATGATTTTATTATATGGCATATTGGGAATTTTTACAATGATTTATACGGATTTGTTTATAAATCTTTCTATCTCGGAAGTTTGACAGCCTAATTATCTTTCCATAACAGCCGTACACCCTTTAACCCTTTATAAAGACTGGATTTTCA
>CANQHZ010000023.1 GCA_947623805.1 uncultured Lachnospiraceae bacterium
GAGGATAGCTGCGGGGCATCCGCCTGTTGTGTCTGCCTGTTCTGCGTGTTCTCTGTGGCTTGCTTTTTCTCTGCCGTTTTAGTGCTGCTGTCGGCATAAGCATTGTAAACGCTGTTTATTGTCATGGACATAGTATCATTCCCCTGCTTTGACTTTTATTTTACACCTCAATAGACTTCTGCCCCATACTCAATGTCAATTCCTTTATGTTCGTTCAGGACATAATCCTTTCCGCCGATTGTCACCGTCTGTCCTGGCTGGAATTTATCAAGCTGAAATGTCTTTCCGCTGATAAGCGCATTATACCGTTTGTCATATGTTTCCTTATCGAAAAGCGTCATAGCGTCCTCGTTGGCGGACAAATAATAACTTTGGGAGCGATTTCCCACCGTCACAGTGAAAAAACCGTTTTGAATATCAACATCCGTCAATTTCTGCCTGATTTCTTTCTGACTGTAACGCTGTTCAATGCTCCATACATTCCCATGCGCTACATCCTCCCAAAACTCCGCATACTCCACTGCTTCCTTGTCAATGCGTTCTTTCCCAAAATTGGCAAATGTGCCTGCGCTTAATGAAGATCCCATCGAAAGCACAGTATGATTTCTGCCGTCCTTCCCCTTGAACTGATAATATGAATAGCTGTCAAAACGCACCTCGTTATCCTTTACGGACATCTGTTTGGGATTGTGGATTCCCAGCGCATTATTTACATCATCTGGATTAAAATACATCTTTTCACCAACGGGATGGCTTCCAGCGTACTTGCCATTGCTTCTATATACGTTCTCGCGCCCCTGAAAATAAGTCGATCTTCCGTCATAGCCAAGCGTATAGCTGTCATATTTTTTGATTGCATCCAGTATTTGCTGCCCTGAATAAAACGGTCTTCTTTGGTTTGGTCTTGCGCCCGCCAAAGTTCCCTGCCTTGTATAAAGCTTCGATTCTGTACGGTTTCCCCTGTGGTAAAGGACGCCGTCCTTCATATATGTTTTGGAATACTTATTGACGCGGTTTCTGTCCGCATTTTTATTTCCTACGTGGTAAAGGACGCCGTCCTTCATATATGTTTTGGAATACTTATTGACACGATTCCAGTTCGGCATATTTGCACTCCCGACATTCCTGCTTCCAAACATTCCTGACATTGTGGAATGTCGGTTAAAAAAGCTGCTGCCCATAAAATTATTAAAGAAATTTCCATTGATTCTCATAGCTTTTCCCTCCTTGCGCTTAACAGCTTGAAATCCATTTCCTAACTCACATCAAAGCTTACAGCCTTACGTCTACATGGGCATATACAGCGCTCTGCTGCTCTGCGGGAGCTTCTGCGTCCAAAAGGGGTTCGGAAGCGTCTGTGCCTTTACTGGTTTTATTGCTGTCCGCATGAACGCTGTCTGGCTGCTCATTTTCTGATACATTGTCTTTTGTCTTTTCTTCTTCGGCATCTGACGCGTTGGTGTCTTTGTCTGCTGCCTGTTCATCGACTTTCTTGGCTTCTTCTAATGCCTTATTCGCTTCACCAAGCGTTTCTGCTTGCGCCTTGGTAACATCCATTGCTTTCTGTTCTACTTCGGCAAGCTCTGCTTTCTTTCCCTCTGTATTAGCTGTCTTCCCGCCTGTCGCGCGGGCTTCATCAAGCTTAATCTCTATTTCCAGAACTCCCGCCCTGCCCTCAAAGGCTGATGCGACACTGCCTTGGATTTTTGCCTGCTTTAAGGATGTATCCGCTGAAATCATCGCTGCCATATTTGCCTGAGAAATTCCCGCGCTCCTGCTGTCCGCATTTGCGCCCTTGCCGTCAAGCATATCATCCATGGAAGAACCTTTTGCCTGCTGCTTTTCTGAGCGTTCCGCTCCGCGCTGTTCAATCTGGTGCTGTCTGAGCTGCATATTCAGGTCGCTTATCTGCTGCTGTATTTCCTGACGCTTCTTCATCTTCTCTTCCAGTGTCATTTCTTCGTTGGAAGAAAGCTCCTGTAGCTGTTTCTGCGCATTGGCAATCTGGTTTTGAATGTTCCTGCTGTATGAGTCCATTGTCTGATTCATTCCCATCTGCGCTTTCTGCGTGTTTACTCCGCTGATTCCGTTAATTGTCATTGTCAATTCTCCTCGTTTTCCGAAGGAAAATGCGCGCCTTGCGGGCAGAGGATTTTCCTCCCTGAATTTGATAGCTTGAAATCCGTTTCCTGTTTTCAATCCAAAAGCTTTTATATCTGCATATCAAAATTGTTACCTGACACAACAGGATTTTTTACCTTATCGGGCTGTTCCTGCGCTTCTTCTTTTGCCGCATTGATAAAAATCTTCATGTCATCATCATTAAAATAAATCTTTCCGTCGTCCGCATTTTCCAGCTTTTCTGAAAACAGCTTTTCAGCCTTATCCTGTGCAGTATCAGATTTGACAACAACAATGCTGCCCTGATCCTGACTGTCTTTTGTCTTTTTTGCTTCTTCGGCTTTTTCTTCTAACTGTTCCGTAAGCTGCTCTGCCTTTTTACGGGCATTTTCGCGGGTTTTTTCTATCTGCTTTTTGGAATTTTCTTCTGCTTCCTTGCGGAGTTTTTCATTTAATTCGTCCTTTTTTATTGTCATAGCTGTATGGCAATATTTTCCATTGGCATCTATGTAGCTGTGCCTATATACTACAACACGCCCACTGGCTCTACACATATTCTCACGCCATTGCGTCATTTTCTCAACACCTTGTATTAGCTCTTTCATTTCCTTTTCCTTTGCGGGATCATTTTGCATTTTCTCCAAAAGTTTCGGGTTAATAGTCAATGTCTTACCCGTTTTATCAGTGGCATAGCTATTCCCAATGCGAAATTCTACGCTTGGCGCGAGCTTTTCTAATTCTTTCATGTACTCCGCTGTGCTGTTTGCCTTGCTGCTTTCTGTGTTGGAATTTTTCCGTGCAGCCGTCATTTCCGATACTTCCGATTTTGAAGCTGCTTTCTGCTTTGCTGTTTCCTGTTGTTTTTGCGTCGCATAGGTATTCTCATATGCGTTATAATTGTTTGTAATCTCCATTGCCATAATAAATCCTCCTTGTTTTCCGAAGGAAAATATCTGCCATACCTGCATGGATTGCGTCTTTGCAGGAACAATGTCCAACATGCTGTACAGGATTTTCCTTCTTGATAATTGAAATTATTTGAACTCCGTTTCCATTTTCCCATTACTGCCACTTGCCATAATGTCACCCTTCTGTAAAATTTATCGGAGGAAATTTACCAAAATTAACAAAATTGTTGTGAACAGCCCTTTTTATGTTGTGAACAGTCTTTTTTTATTTAATCTGAAGCATAATGCTCACAATCACTTCGCCGTCCCGCTGTTCAAAAGATACGTCTCCCATATATTTTCTTGCAACCCTGCGTATATTTTTCAATCCTATGCCATGTTCCCCGCTCTTTTTTGTTGTAAACGGCAGTCCGCTTTCCGAATCAATGTACAATTTACCCTGAAAGCTGTTTCGGATAATCAGCGTATATACACTGTTTTGACGGAAGGAATATATCCTTATATACGGCTTATCTCCATTTGCCGACTCCATACAATTATTGAGCGCATTATATAAAATAACGCTGAGGTCAAACGCATTCAGCTTCGTATTTTCAGGATAATGGAAATCACAGCCGAACGCGATTCCCGCTTTCTCGGCTTCTTTCTTCTTTTCCAGCAAAATGATATCTGTGACAGGATTGCCTGTTTTTATTTCGGGCGTAAGCTCTTTCCATTCATCACTTAGCCTTTCCAAATATGCGCGGGCTTCCCCGCTGTTCTCAGTGCCGATAAGACGCTCCAGTACCTGAATATGGTTTCCCATATCGTGGCGCATGGAACGGATGTCGCTGTAAAGCCTTTCCACCCCTTCAATGTGGATTTTCATATCATTTATCTGGCTTGCAATAAGCTCCCTGTCCGACTGTTCCTCCTGCGATGTTTTCAGGCTTTGAAAAACAAAAATCATAACAAGGATTGCTGTTATAGATATGAGGTAATACAATATGCACAGTACATCATATATCCCCGCCATTCCTGATTTGACCTGATAAAACCGAAATATCGCGCTGCCAATCACCTCTGACAGCGACGGGACAATCAATAAAAGCAGCTCCCTTATTCCCATGTACCTGTTTTTGCTCTCATATGTCCTATTAACTGTCCTGACTGACAGATATAAAAAGAGCGTGCAGAGAAAGATATTTAAAATCCTTACTGACGCATAGACTCCATACCACAGCCATTCCATCGCCGCAATTTTCTCACTCATAATCAACGGCTCAAAAAAAAGACTGTCTATTTTCCCAGCCAAGGCAGACGACAGCTCACATAAAGAAAAAAATGTAACCGAAAGGAAAATTTTCTGGTTTATATTTTTCCTGTCCTCTATGCACATTACTATAAAAACTGCCAATATGCCCGCAAAATAAGCAAAAAAGTTATTTACCTGTACAGGCAGTCTATATAGGAAGACCAGCACAGCCAAATAGACTATTCCGACGCTGAAGGCTTTTTTCCGCTCCCACAAATAGGGCAAAACATATATGATTAGGCACACTGCCACGAAGATAAGCTGGATAATATCCGCGGCATAAGATGTGCCGTTCCACCATAGCTCCAGTCGGCTCATTTGATTTCCATACCTTTCTTTGTAGTGTATTTCAAATATTTTTTCACAAAATCCGAATAATTCGGCTTTGCAATCGGCACTGTTCCAATGCCCATTTCTACTGATGAGGCATCATATTTCTGTACATATTTAAAATGTATCAGGTACGACCTGTGCGATCTGAAAAAATCTTCTCCCGCCTTTTTCTCCAAATCTGAAATTTTTCCATAATACTCAACCGCGCCGTCCACCATATGGACAATGATTTTTCTATTGAACACTTCAGCGTATATTATCTTTGCCAGCGAAAGCTTTGTATGGATTCCCGACATCTGCACCATAATATATTCTTCCTCATCAGCTTCCGCCAGCTTTCTGCCCTCGACCTTTTTTACTGCCTTTTTCAAAACGTCAAGAAATTTATCATCTGAAAAGGGTTTGACAATATAATTGAGCGCATCGACATCAAATGCCTGAAAAACATATTCTTCAATCGCCGTGACAAATATAATGAGCGTGCTGTTATGCTGTTCCCGCAAAGTCCTTGCCGTTTCCATTCCATCAATTCCCGACATCTGTATGTCTAAAAACAGGATATCTATATGAAATGCACTGTTCAGCAGTTCATTTCCTGAAGAAAATTTGCGTACCACTGCATTAGGCAATGCAGCTTTTATTTTTTCCTCAAGCATATCACACATAATCTGCTCGTCGTCGCAAACCGCTATGTAGACGGTATCATTGCTTATCAGTCTGACCGAAGCGCTCTTGGTGAAATTGTGATCCATAAATGCATTGTCCTCCTGCTGTAGTTTCCTTAATATTTAATTATATCATATATTTTTGGATTTCATTGCCTATGTTGTGAATGATACCTTGTTTTGTTGTGAATATACAGAGTTAGTCTGATATGTCGCTCTGTTATTCCGATTTTAGATAAGCGCCACAGGCTGCAAATCGTATACTTGGGTAAACTGTTTCTTCCGCTCCGGGGTAAGATGGTGGCTGACGAGGATAAGCGTAAGCGCCGGATTCGCCAGCAAACTCTCCTCCACAATGTCAGCATTTTTCCGGTCCAGGGCGCTGGTGCCCTCGTCGACTAAGAGGATGGAACGATCGTGAATCAGCGCCCTTGCAATAGCCACGCGCTGCTTCTGTCCGCCAGAGAGATTGCTGCCCCCCTCGCCTACCGGGGTATCCAAGCCTTCAGGCATAGCGGTCAGATCCCCTGCAAGAGCGCTGTCCCGCAACGCCTTATCCATTTGCGCATCGGTGAAATCCTCTCCCAAAGTGATGTTGTCCCTGATAGTGGTGTTGAACAGGAAAACATTTTGCTCAATGTAGCTCATCTGTTGCTGGAGCTGTTCGGCAGTAAAATTATGAGCATCCATGCTGTCAAAGAGGATGGTTCCGCGATAATCCTGCAGCCAGCCCAAAAGGAGTTTCAAAAGCGTGGATTTCCCACACCCGGAAGGTCCGGTCAGCGCATACTTGCCGCCCTTTCGGAAAATCAGAGACAAATCCTGCAGGACAGGCTTCTCGTCATATTGGAAGGTCAGCTCCTTCACTGTGATAGCATCGCTGATTTCAGGAAGATTGCCGTTTGCTTTATCCTGAATACTGCCGCCGTGGACAGTGATTTTGTCAAAATATGGCTTCGTGGACGAGAAGGACAACATGAGCCTTGCTACGTTTCCAAGACCATTGGTAAGGCTTCCGCACAGATTTCCGCCACCCAACAGTGCGCCTTGCAAAATGACGCCCCTAATCGACAACACGCCAATCAAAATATCAATCAATAGCTGACAGATTATGTTTATATACTCGAATCCCGCGCCGATAAAACCTTTCATATAAGTCAATCGGCATTTTGACTTTTCAATTTGCTCGCTTGCCGTGTTTGTGCCATAGCTGAACCGCTGTTCCCGGCTGAAAAAGCGCAGCACATCAAAACCAGCCAGTAAGTCTTTTAGTTTTCCGGTAGCCGCCGCCTGTTCCTGGGCGCATACATCGCCCAGCTTTTCCATTTGCTTATGAAACAGTTGTGGAACAAACAGCCTAATTGCCGCATTTACCAACGCCGCCGCCAAAAGTGACCAGTGGAGGGTCAGCAGAGCCGCAGCGCTGAATACCACAAGCGCCGCGTAATTGATGCAGTTAAAAAACGGCGTCCATGCCAAATTTTCAATCTGATTGATGTCGTTGGTAAACCAGGACAGATATTCCCCGGAGTCCAGTGTATGAAATTCCCTGTGTGTTTTTTGAAGAAGCGTGGCGGTCATATCCTGTCTGACAGTGTTGTTCATCATACGAATTGCGCGTGCTTCAAAATAGGTTTCCAAACCACCTACCGCAACCAAGATTAACCAATTTCCCATAAGGGTCAGACACCAAAAAAGGAACTGCCGCATATCCAACTCAATGATCCCTTGAAAGACGCGCATCATAATCAGGCTGGCGGCAGTATTGAGCGCAGAGTGCGCCAGCAGAAAAAGGATAACCAGAGCATTTGCCTTCCAAAATTTTTTCAAGTAGTACGTCATGTCAGTTCTTCTCCTTTTCTTTCCATTTTTCTCCCTGTAGTACGGGCTCGTTTTTCCACATATACAAATAATTCATCCCTGTCTGCATCAAGCTCCGTGCCATATAAAGGAACGGAACGAACGGGGCAGGATCGGAAAGGCGGTATGCCCTTACTTTTCCCTCTGACAGCTCCAAATCTGTGTAATACACCATCTGCCGTTCCTCTAAAGCTTCCAACAGCGCATCCACCGTTTCCCGCGGCATATGCAGCCGTTCCGCCGCGACCTCCGACACGAAGTAGTCGTTTTCCCGTGAATTTAAATATTCCAGCAGCTCCAGACAGCCGGGTTTTGCCAGAAGTTCAAAGAGACGCCGGTACTCGTCTTTCGGCGCAAACCATTGGGCATAGCCGCCCTTTGGCTCCGGCCAGAGAGTAGCGAACGACATATCTTCCGCATGAACATCAAGTATAATTCCTCCGCCAGCCCAGTACTTGGTGTACATCAGCTTATCAGTGTCATTCTCCATGCCGGGGTGACAGGTTTCCAAATAATTCATCTTTGGGATTTTGATGCCATCTTCTCGGAAAAATTTAAAGGAAGACCAAATCAGGCGGCAGAACTGATTCAGCCGTTCCCCGGAAGGAAAGCCCCGCAGCCAACGCCCCACCGCATCCACCGGGTCCTCCTGTTTCCCGCCCTCCATACCAAAAAGGGCATCAATAGTCACGCCGAGCTGCCGGGACAGGACAGGCAGCAGTTCCACATCCGGCGCGCCGCCTTTCTCCCATTTACCGACAGCCTGATAGGACACTCCCACCAGCTTGCCCAGCTGTTCTTGGGTAAGTCCCCGCTCTTTCCGCAGAGCGGCAATTCGTTCACTTAATATGCTCGGCATTTAAAACACCGTCCTTTCGTTTTGATGGTTTTATTGTAACTCAAATTGTGGTTGTGTTCAACAGAGGCATTTTTGCATTATATCAACCAATAGTTGTGCTATATGGGGAATTTTTTTATTTCCTGCGACTGCCCGCAGGTATTCATATTTTTTAAATCTGCCAAGAGACTAAAAGATATATTAAAAAGATATATTAAAAACAAAGTGGAAAGAATTAAGACTGATGCAGATAATATGATTGATATATTTTCAATGTTGATGACTTGTACAGAATAGATTGACGAATAGCATACAGGATTATAAAATGAGTTACGTATTGGCATATGTCCAAGGAATAACGGCAGATGAGAAAGCAGATGGTATATTTTGTGAAAAGATGTTGGAAGATTACAAAAATGATCCTGAGCCCGAAAAAGACAAAACATATACATCGGAAGAGTGTATCAAATTATCCTTTTCTCCCCACTATTACCGCATGATTGCTCATATCTATTATTGTTTTTTCTGAGCATACTGACAGATGATAATTTAACCATGTCGCAAACTGCTCATCATTCCAACTGTCTACCTTATTATGAAACAACGGCGCTAAGCCGTCCTGCGCAAAATGATCTACTATTTCCATGCCGTTTTCCTTATACATTTTCTGCATCTCATCATATGACGAATAATATGTATCAGTCCAAAAGCATTTTGGATCGTCATGCAGCATGACGCCTGTATCCCTGATTTGGCACAGCAAGTCTTTGTCTAAATATTTATTGTCCGACACAGCCATCATCTGATTAAGGTACAACCTTGGAATGTATGCGGTAATCAGGTACCCGCCTTTCTTTAGGACTCTTAGAGATTCGCCTAAACATTTTTTCCTCGATTCCTCTTTTGTCAGATGATAGAACGGTCCCATATTTAAAACCACATCAAATATTTCATCTTGGAAACAACTCATATCGGTTGCGTCCAATACTTTTGTTTCCATTGAGTATGGCTTGCTTTCCAGTTGAGCGTTAATTATTTTTATATGCCGCGGGGTTATGTCTGTCGCGGTTAATTTATGTCCTTTATCAGCCAGATAAAAAGCATATGCTCCCGTTCCAGCGGCACAGTCTAAAATATTAAGGCTACCTTTTAACAAATCATCAAATTTTTTTATTGTTGTGAGAAACTCTATTCTTCTTGCGTTATTTGTTGTAATTCTGTCTTCTTCGCGGTAATTTTCATAGTAATTTACTACTTCATTGCTCATATCAATTCCTCACGTCATCCCTCATCTATCAGAACTTCCTTACCTTTAAATGCAAAACCATACTTGCGTATTTTTTCAACTGGTATTCCTTCCGCTGCCAATCCTGCCGCATACCCTTTTTCTTCTATCTGATTTAATGCCGCCTTTAGGGTATCATCCAGCGTCTTGTCCCTGCGCGTGTTAAAGACTTTAAATTCTATTATGATAGCGTCGTCCTGCATATTTTTTGGTTTCAGCATCACGTCATATCTGCCAAAGCCGCTCTCTCGGTTTGACGTTATCACGTACCTGTCCTTTAGCTCCACTATAAGCCCTAATACAAAGCCGTGGTAAAAGCGCTCTGGTTCAGTGCGTTCAGAGCTGCGACCGCCCGTATCAAAGCTGCTGAATATTTCCTCCGATACTCTGTTCATGTATTCATTCATCGCATCAATATCCCCAAGCAGCAGCGCTTCCACAAACTCCCCGTAGCCTGATGCCTGCCTGAACCATCCTCGTATCATTTTTTCAAACATAATGGTGACTTCATGGTTTGTCAGCACCAGCTCATACTCCTGATTTTCGTCCTCGCCAATGTCGCCATATCCTTTATAACTCTTGACACGCAGATATCCCGACGCAAGCATAAGGCTCCACAACGTTTCTGGGCTGCCGTCAAGCTGGTTGTATACAAGCTGCTCATCTATGTCCGTCAGTATAGAGCCACCGCCAAGCAGGACTTCAAAAAGCTTCTTCGTGCCCGCGCCCGACTCGCGTACCTGTTTATTTATAAGGCTGTTTGAGCTGGTGTCCGCCCAGTAAGTTGTGAATTTTTTTGAGTCCAGATAATTCAGTATAGACCATGGATTATAAATATCCGTTTTATCGCCGAACGTAAACCCATCGTACCACCATTTAACCTTTTCCTTGTCCATAAGCCCAAACTCATCCATTGCGTCAAAAACTTCCTGCTCGGTAAATCCAAAGGCATCCGCATATTCATTAGATGTCGTAGTCACTACCTTTAAATTGTTCAAATCAGAAAAAATCGACTCCTTACTAACCCGCGTAATCCCTGTCATTATGCCGCGTTCAAGCCATGGGTTTGTCTTAAAGGTAGAGTTAAACAAACTTCGCGTAAACGATACAAATTCATCCCAATAGCCGTCAACATATGCCTCTTGCATTGGTGTATCATATTCGTCTAAAAGGATTATCACCTTTTTACCATAATAGCGTGACAAAAAATCCGACATTTTATAAAAGGCTAAAGTAGCGACTGTTTCATCCATATCCCATGACACAGAATCAAAATACTCTATTTCTTTTTCCTCTAAAAGTCCGCTTGTCTTCAAATAAGAATGTTTTGTATATAAATCAACAATCAGTCGGCATATTTTATTTTTGGCAGGAGCATAACTGCATTCCTTGACATTGGCAAACGACAGGCTTATTACAGGATAAGTTCCCTGCAGCTTTCGATATTTCTCATCATCCCAAATATTCAACCCCTCAAAAATACTACCTTTTCCCGCATAATTCACAGAAAAAAATCTCTCCACCATGCTCATAGTGATTGTTTTCCCGAAACGGCGCGGACGCGTGATAAGCGTCACACTGTCATTGCTCTCCCACCAGTCCTTGATAAAGTCTGTCTTGTCTATATAAAAACAATTTCTTGATATGATTGTCTCAAAATCCTGTATTCCTATACCTACTGTTCTTGCCATATCTGCCTCCTGTATATGCTGCATAACTTTCGGTTATTTTTAAACCATTTTAGCATATACCGCGTATAATTTAAACTAATTTCACACATTTTGATTTCAAAACCGCAATTAGGTCTCAAAACTCCCTTTTACCTGTTAATAAATACCGCTTTTGATTTTTTCCCATTCTTCATTTTCCCGCATATACTCAAACGCTTCATCATCTCTAAGCGCTTTCAAAATCTTCTGCTTTAATCCGTCTGAAAAATCAGAGTCAACAGGTTTTAGCGCCATATGCTGATAAATTTTGGATTTTGCAAAATCGCCTATCGTTTCAATACTATCCAAAATTTCTTTCATAAGCTGCGCTGTCCATTCGATATTCTTTTCCCATGCCGCAACATTTAGCCCGCAGCAGACTTCATTGTATTTGCCCATTTCAAATACAGATGCCGCACAGGAGGAAACTTCGACCAGTTTTTTCGCCATTTCGTGATTATCATCTTCCATATAAAGGACACACAAATCATTTAATACTATCTGCATATGCTGATATCCGCTGAAAATCAATTCCTCATATGCGCGATAGGCTTTGGCTCGTTTTCCCGTTTTACTGTTCACAAGCGCTTCCTTGCGTCTGCGTTCTGGATTTTCCCATGAAAAATAATCCAAATATTGAGCCGCTTTTTCATAGTCATTTTTTCTGGCAAACGCATAGAACAGCGATTCCGCCGCTTGATTACGAATCCTTTCGTCTGCTGACAATAAGCACCTCTCATACCAGCCAAATATCGTATTATCATAATCGTCCTTATTTGGAAGTTCTGTTGTCATTCGGCTGGCATCCAGAATTACTGCTGCCTGCCAAATCAATTTCTCACAATTAGGGTATTCTTCAATTTTTTTCTTTATGGAAAGAAATACATCTTGAAAACTCTTGCTCGCCAAGTCTTTTTGAATATTCAACAGATATTGGCTTATTTCTTCGTCTGTAAGCTCATCTTTAAAGGACAAAAGCTCGTCTGTGGTAATGCCAAGCAGCCGTGCAATAGGGGCAAGCAAAGCTACATCAGGCAGCGTATTGCCTTTTTCCCATTTATTTACAGCGGGGGCTGTCACGCCGAGGCAGGCAGCCATCTCCTCCTGTGTCATGCCTTTATTTTTTCTGTATTTTTTGATAACATCTCCTATTGCCATGTTCAGCTGCCTCCTGCACAATTTCCGAATTGATGTCAGGTATAGTATAACTGATTGAAGCTCGAAAATCTATTGAATGTAGGTTAAATGGCAGGAATTATTTTTTACTATCAGTTAATTTTTGACCACCTGCTATCACAGCTCCATTTATAAATCAAGACTATGCTGGTCCAGCAAAAACTGCCTTATTCCCATTGTAGTAATGCCGACATCATCTCTTTTCAGCTTAATGTTATTTCCAACCACCACAATTTTCTTGAACGAATCTCCTATAGAAAGCAGCGGCTTTTCTTCCTGTGCTTTCTTCTCATCATCAGAAAGCGCAAATGCCGACTGAATATAATACTTGTTGTTTCCTCTATATGCTATAAAGTCAACCTCCAGCTGTTTTCTCAGCCGTTTTCCTGCGCTGTCAGTCTCTCTTACCTCGACAAGCCCCACATCAACCGCATATCCGCGCCTTTTCAGCTCATTGTAAATTATATTTTCCATCAAATGAGTTTCTTCGATTTGTCTGAAGCCAAGTCTCGCATTGCGCAGTCCAATATCGACAAAATAAATCTTTACTGGTGTACCAATATATTTTTTCCCCTTTATGTCATAGCGGTTTGCGATATCCACAAGAAAAGCATCCTGAAGATAGTCAATGTACTTTTTGATTGTCTTGTTTGTTATACTGCTCTGCGCAACAGAATGAAATGTTTTCTCCAATTTAGTCGAATTAGTGAGCGAGCCGACTGACGATGCAAGGATATTTACCAAATCCTCCAATTCTTCCGTGTTAGCTATTCCGTTATGCTCAATCAAATCTTTTAAATAAGTTTCCTTAAACAAATCCGTCAGGTACTTTGCTTTCCGCTCATCTGTATTAAATGATAAAATCTGAGGCAGACCTCCGTATGTCATATATTCATTAAACGCCTCGTCCTGCGTTCCATTAAACGCCGATACATATTCTTCAAAGGATAATGGATATACTCTTATTTCATCACCACGTCCCCTGAATTCCGTAAGGATATCCGAGGACAAAAATTTTGAATTGCTTCCCGTTGCATATACATCCAGATTTTCAATTTGAAGCAGGGAATTTAATACCTCTGAAAAATCCGGTACAAGTTGGATTTCGTCCAGCATCACATAATATTGTCCATCGTCTTTTATCTGCTCTTTAATATTCTTATACAACACTAACGGTTCTCGAAGCCATTTATTTTCGATATTGTCCAGAGCAATCGATATGATATGGTTTTCCAAAATCCCTCTGTCAATCAAATCCCTTTTAAATATTTTAAACAAAAGATATGATTTACCGCTTCTCCTTACGCCCGTTATTACTTTGACAAAGCCGTTTTTTTCTCTCTCTCTTATTTGTTCCAAATAAAAATTTCTTGATATTTCCATACGCTTCATTCCTTATTTTAGGTCAAATGACCTGTTTTGTGTAATTATATCATCTTGCCGTCAGGTAGTAAAGACTTCCATTCCTTATATCAATTTTTCCATCAGAAAAAACCTGCCCTTTCTCCAATCAGCAATACCGACTTTAGAATATCCACTGTCAGCATACAGTTTCAGTGCATATGGATTTTGGGAAAATACATCCAATCGAACAGCCTTTATACCGCGGCATTTTAACTGGTTTTCAATATATTGCAGCGTCGTCCGCGCAATGCCCCTGTTCTGATAAGCTGGCGCAACACATAATCTATGGATTACACAATAGTCTTCGCCGCTGTACCGCCACTCTCCGTTTTGATACTGTGTGTCACATTCTTTGTTTAAAGCATATACAACTGCAATTTCATTATGAAGCACACCTATATACAATTCGTTTTTTCTGACATCTGCAATGAAATCCTCTTTAGCAGGATAAATCTCGTCCCATTGTTCGATACCGCATCTCTCCATTTGCTTGACAGCGCCTTCAACCAAACGGAAAATTTCATCTATATCAGTCATCTCAGCTTCTCTATATATAATTTTCATTTGCCCGTCCTCATTTAAAATTTCATATAGCTAAAAGCCTCAGTAAAAATTTTTTTCTATTCTAGCATAAACCACTCGCGATTTAAAGGGATTTTATTCTATTAGCTCTGTTTATTAACTCTTTTTATTTGAAATCACAAAAAATCTCCTATATGCTTCCTGTAAATCCTCGACGGTTCCCCCTCCATATCATTCATCATCTGATAAAACTCGCATCCATACTTTTCATACAGCCCGATATGATTTGTAGATATAAAAATATCTCGCACATTTTGAGACTGCGCGATTTTTTCAATTTCACCAAGCAGCTTACCAAAATAATGATGCCCTCTGTACTGCGGAAATGTATATACAAACCCTATCCATGGCGTAAGCGTTGTCGGCTGTATATCGTCCTTCTCCGCATATGTGCAGAACGAAACAAGCTCATCTCCATCAGCAAGCATCAAGACCTTGGAATTTTCCCCTACTGTTTTCTTAAATGTATTCTCACTCAACAATTCATGCAGAAACTGCCCCGCGCTCCAGTCGCTTTTACTTATCTGCTCCAGCCAGTGCTGCCTGTCACAGTCATAATAATCTATTACTTGCATTTTCATTTTCCCCCTTTTCGACACACAATAATCGCGGCATCCTCGTCCAATATTTTCTCAACCGTAAATCCCGCCTCCTCAAGCAAAGCCTTCTCATGCTCCATAGTCAGCGGAATATCAAAATGGACAAAACAGTCATCTGGAATATCGGACTGATTTCTCCGTTTCAAATAGGCATCGCGCAAAAGCTCCTCCTCCTCGTCGCAGCAGGCAATGTAGTCCCCTAAAATAAAGACGCCTCCCATCTTCACGCTGCCGTAAATTTTTGAATACAATTCCTTTTTCCGCTCTGGCAGGAAATGGTGAAAGCTTTCAAATGAAATAACGGCATCCCACCGCTCATTCTCAAAATCGTATTTAAACAAGTCCACGCCTGTCACCTCCACGTCAGGTTTCCTCTGCCAAATCTTATCCAGCTCCAAACCAGTGCCGCAGCCTAAATCCAAGATTTTTTGACATTCAGGCGGAATTTCTTCTGCAAACAATTTATAAGATTTCTCCCAAGCGGACATATGCTCCTCATAACTGTCCAAACGATTGGCAAAAAAAGACGACATTTCCTCCAACGGGACATCTGCCGTGTCATAAAGCCACTGTTTTAATTCCTGCAAATATTTTTCCTGTGTTTTCATGATAATTTTTCTCCCTGCATGATTTTTTATATATAGGTAATTGCGAAACGTTTTTTAATCATTTGAATTTGTGCAAAATATGCAATTCCTATTTTTTCATATAAAGTGTAGCATACCTCAAAAACGCCTTCCACCTCGCGCTTTTTTATAAAAAAATATGAGCCGATACTGGCATAACTACGCCAAGTATCAGCCCACAGCTTTATTTGCTCATTTTTCTTAGAATACGCTGTATGCTCTTTACCGACAGAAAATATTTGCAGGCTAATTCCGAGGTTTTACTCCCCGCAAGGTACTCCTCGTAGATTTGCCTGTCACGCGCCCAAAGCTCCTGCCTAATCTGCGTTCCCGCGCCCCACTCCTGCCTGTTTGCCCGCTTGCGCGGAATGTAAATATTTTCGCCGTCAACATACTGCTGCACCAATTCCATTACTTCAATGGGCAGAATTTCTTCTGCTCTTATATAGCCCATGTCTGCCTCCCTAAATCAATATTTTTTAGGAATAGCATTGGCTACAGCAACCTCATGAACATAACTTTTATTGCAATAGCCAGTGCTATGCAGACATAACATATCGTTTCATATGAAAAATCCCTCCTCCTGCAATTTCCAAAAACACAATATTCCAAATGGTTAAGAACTGCGGCTAATACATCTTGCTTTCATAATCCTGCAGCTCGTGAAAAATATTATCCACAAATATTACATTGTCTACAATACGATACAGCATAAAATATTTATGATTTAAAAAGTTAATGCGATGATATCCTAATTTACGAAGTCTCTCATTATCACACAGCTTCAAGCTTTTTGCCACGAGCTTAAGACTTTCGATTGTCGCATCATAATCATTCAGCAAATTTTCCGCCGCCTGTATGCTCTCTTTCTCGACAATGAGATATCTGATAAAACGCTCTAAATCTTCTTCTGCATCTTTTGTAACCACAACTCTATAATCCATACTTTGTCCTCATATCGCGGGAAACCTCCGCCGCCTCCTTATACATTCCCAGATTCGCGTGTTTGCGCGATTTTTCCAGCTTATCCAGTATTTCATGCTCTGTCAATGCCCCATACGGATTTGCCCGTTTTATTTCAAACGGAAAACCATTTACCGCCAATGCCTGCGTCAAAAACATACGGATTGCGGTTGTTGTATCTGTTCCTAAATCCTTAAACAGAGCATCTGACTTCGCCTTTAAATCATCATCTACCCTTACCTGAATCGTACTCGCCATTTGCGCCGTCTCCTTTCTATATTTTTACTTTATAGGTAATTGCAAAACGTGTTCTAAATCGTCCGAATTTAGGCAAAATATATAAAAACGCGGCTAAACGCTCCGCGAGACGCCGCTTATTTTATATATTTTGCCTAAATTCTACGTTGTCGAATAGATATACACAAATGCCTATTTTAACCTTATGGTAATAATAGCAAACAAGTAATGCTAAGTCAATACATTTAAAATGTTTTAGCATTGCTGATAAGTGAAAAATAAATAAAAACATATTGCCTGACAATTCACGCTAATGGTATAATATTTCCATAAATAATCCAAAAATAAAACACGCGCCATCATCTAATTCCCGCATTTCACCAAAGCATTAATAAAAAATCATCAAACCCGAGGACTATAACAATGATACTAAGCGCAAGCCGCAGAACCGACATTCCAAACTACTATTCAGAATGGTTTTTCAACAGAATAAAAGAAGGTTTCGCATACGTCAGAAACCCAATGAACACGCATCAGGTAAGCAGGCTCGACATAACGCCGAAAGCCGTAGACTGCATTGTATTCTGGACAAAAAATCCAGCGCCAATGCTTGGCAGGCTAGACGAACTTGACCAGTACAATTACTATTTCCAGTTTACGCTGACTGGATACGGAAAGGATATCGAGCCTAATGTCCCACATAAAAAAGAGGAACTGCTTCCCATATTTCAGCAATTATCACAAACGCTTGGAATGAAAAGAGTGGTATGGCGATATGACCCTATCCTTTTTACAAAGAGGTATACGCAGGAATACCATTTGAAAGCATTCAGCCAGATTGCGGCGGCGCTTAGCGGCTATACTGAAAAATGCGTCATCAGCTTTGTTGACATATATACCAAAAACAGGAAAAATATGGCTCATCTAAACGCCTACGAACCCAGCAACGACGAGCTGTCAGAATTTGCAGGGAAAATATCCGAAATTGCCGCCGAAAACGGCATATCCGTAGGCAGCTGCGCCGAAAGCATAGATTTAGACAAATGCAATATCACGCATAATTGCTGCATTGACAAAGCCCTTATTGAAGATATAATCGGGTACAGGCTTAACGCGGCAAAGGACAAAAACCAACGCGCAGAGTGCGGCTGCATTGAAAGCATAGACATCGGAGCATACAACACCTGCAAAAACGGGTGCAAATATTGTTACGCAAATTACAGCGTGGAAAACGCCGCCAAAAATTATGCCAAATATAACCCAAATTCACCGATACTATGCAATGCTATAAACGAAGATGATAAAATAACAATAAGAACACCAAAATTGCTTAAAGAACAGCAGTTAAGTATTTTTAATTTATAAAAAACAATCATTTAGACAATCTAAGGCTACGTCTTTTGCAGCCTTAGATTTCTTTAATGTTTTTATCGGTTCATTTCATCAACAATTTCCTTCGGCTTTGCGGTCATTTCCACCCATGCAGGGACAAATCCGCTTTTGACCGCGTTCCTCACAGAGCGGATATTTGACCATGCCGAACAGTAAAACGGGACTTTTCCTCTTTTTAATATTTCTATTGCCAAGCGGCTTGTCAGCGCCGACGCTATTCCTTTTCGCCTGTATTCGGGAAGCACATCTATGCCAATCTGCCACATGGTATCGCAGTCCGCCGAGCAGCCCGACAGTCCCACAAGCTTTCCATCCAAATATGCCCCCACTCCCAAAACATCCAGCTCTTTTCTTTTCGCACACAGCGCATTTCCCCATTCAGGCGTATACAATTCCTCAAAATCAGACGGTTCTAAAATCCTAATCTCAAAGTCACACGGCATAATTTGCAATTTCTCTATATCAGGCAGATAATATTCCGCCATAAAGCACACCATCTGCCCTTTCTGCAGCAGCCGCTCATTCAGCCAGTGCATATTCGGTGTCTCAAAACAGTGGTAAAATTCAAATTTATTTATATATTCTTCAACAATTTCCCTGTATTCATCACGTACAGACGCAACAATATTATTTCCATACGAAACAAGATTACAGGCAATCGGCTCCTTATAATACTTCCGAGCACCCGCGACCACGCCCGACTTTACGATAACATGCTTATCACAAAGAAAATCAGATGCTTTACAATTTATATCCGCCGCGGACTGCTCCATTGCGATTTTGATTATTTCCTTATTTGTCATAACCTTTCTTCCATTCTCACAGCCCCGCCCCAAGTGTCGCAGCAATCACAGCCTTGATAGTATGCATGCGGTTCTCCGCCTCGTCAAACACAAGCGACTGAGGAGACTCAAATACCTCGTCAGTAACCTCCAAATCCTTAAATCCGTACTTCTCCCCTTGCTCCTTGCCTATAGTCGTCCTTAAATCATGGAAAGCAGGCAAACAGTGCAAAAATATCGCCTGTTCTCCAGCGTTCTGCATTATCCGCTTTGTAACCTTATACGGCGAGAGCGCCTTTATACGCTCCTCCCAGACCTGCTCGGGCTCGCCCATTGACACCCAGACATCTGTATAAATAACATCCGCGCCCTTCGTTCCCGCGTCCGCGTCCTCCGTGAGCGTAATAGTCGCGCCAGTCTGCTTTGCGTATTCCCTGCACTGCTCTACCAAAGCATTATTGGGGAAATACTCCTTCGCCGTACACGCCGTAAAATGCATCCCAAGCTTAGAGCAGGCTATCATAAGCGAATTGCCCATATTGTAACGCGCATCGCCCATATATGTAAGCTTTATCCCCTCAAGCCTGCCAAAATGCTCCCTTATCGTAAGCATATCCGCAAGCATCTGCGTAGGATGGTACTCGTTCGTAAGTCCGTTCCACACAGGCACGCCTGCGTACTTTGCAAGTTCCTCCACAATGCTCTGCTCAAAGCCCCGGTACTCAATGCCCTCATACATTCTGCCAAGCACCCTCGCCGTATCAGCAATCGACTCCTTCTTGCCAATCTGCGAACCTGTAGGGTCAAGATAAGTCGTGCCCATTCCCAAATCATGCGCCGCCACTTCAAAAGAACAACGCGTGCGTGTGCTTGTCTTCTCAAATATAAGCGCTATATTCTTTCCATGCAGAGTATCATGCGGTATTCCTTTTCTTTTCTTATCCTTATACTCCGCCGCCAAATCAAGCAGATAAATAATCTCCTCTTTGGAAAAATCTTTTAAAGTCAAAAAGCTGCGTCCCTTTAAATCCATAATCTTTTCCTCCGTTCTGCGAATTTATACTTTATTCTACTACTTTTCACGCAAATACGCAAACCAAACGGCTGAAAAACTTTCAAATTAAAACTTTCAAATAGGACTTCCGTTTTCGGCAATACCGCAGCCGCGCATTTTATTATTTTCTCAACCTGAACTGTGCTACCGTGTTCATCAAAGACTGCGCACACTCCCCAAGATTTGCTGAGATTGCGGCGTTTTCCTGAGCGCTGGCAGCATTGTTCTCCACCACACTGCTTATAGAACGGATATTTACCAAAATCTCGTCCGCCGAATCTTTCTGCGTATCGACAAAGTTTACAATTTCATCAACCATCGTCGTATTGCCTGCGGAATGCTCAGCACTGTCAGATATCGTTTTATTCACCTTGCCCACAAGATTTTTGCCACGCTCCACAGAGGCAAGCGACTTAGTAATTACGTTGCTGATTTCGGAGCTTGATTTAGAGCTGCTGGCTGACAGGCTGGATATCTCATCCGCTACCACAGCAAAGCCTTTTCCCGCTTCTCCCGCTCTTGCCGCCTCAATTGAGGCGTTTAAGGCAAGCAGATTAGTCTTGCTCGCAATCGCATTTATCTCCGTCACGAATCCCGCAATCTCATCATAACATTCCACAATCTCATCCATTGCTCCGACCAGCTCGTTCATTTCCTCATTGCCGACAGAAAGATGGCTGTTCACATAGTCCGTGTTCGCCTTGATAGAACCCGCAAATTCCGCAATCTTTTCCATATTGTCGGTCAGCGTTCCCATCTCGTCCGACGCGCTCTGCACAGACTCATTCTGCGCGGTTGCCGCCTTTGCCACATTCTCGCTCGTTGCGGACAAATCCTTTGAGTAATTCAGCACCATCGCCGCCTGTTCATTAATCTCCGCAAAACTCTGATTGAGCACTTCCATAATATCAATAAGTGCATCCTTAATCTTTTTGTAATCACCCGCATAGACGCCATCCACATCAAAATCCAGATTTTTCTCCGAGATTGCCGTCACGGTATTGGTAATCTCCGAAATATAGTGTCCTAATTCCTTTATCGTATCATTCAGAGCTACAGAAAGCGCATTTACCTCTTGTGAATGTTCATCTACTCCAAAATTATAATCCAAACGCCCCTCAGATATATTGCTCACATTCGCTGCCAATTCCTCAAGCGGAGTAAACATAGGGCTTATACTGTTTGTCAGCTGATATTTTACTACACTGCCCAGCACAAAACACAGCACCACAGTCACTATGACAGTAAAGGCAATCACAGCAAACACACTCGAAAGCGATACTACGGCTACGGCATTCCAGTCAGTCACCTCAATCGGACTGCTGATAGCAAATTTCAAACCGCCCGCATAATCCAAGATTAATTTGGTTGAAAGAGCATCCTCACACACCTTTTCGTATCGACCTCCCAGCGCTTCCTCTACTGTCGTGCTTTTCTGCGTGTTTAACGCAAGCTCCGTATCCGGATGCGTCAGGATTATGCCCTCTTTTGTCGTAAGGAAAACATAATTGCCGCCGTCATAAGACCCCTCTATCAAAGTCACCAAATCATCCATATACATATCCAATCCCGCAACACCCACGACATCACCATCATGGTGGATTGCCTTGGAAATCGTAACGCATATATTGCCGGTCTGCTCGTCAACATACGGCTCGGACACATACATATCGTCTATGGCTACCGCTCCCGAATACCACGCCCGTTCAGTAACCAAAAAATCGTCATCAGGCAGCCATCCTCCTGACATATATGTCATAATTCCGTCTTGGAAGACTACTCCCTCCTGCTCCACACAGACATAAACTGCCGAAACATCGTCATACAGTCCCGCCATCGCATCCACATACTCATAGTAGTCCGCATCGTCCCCACCTATTGGCGCTCCCGCCGCAACCGAATCAATCAGCGCCGCTTTCTGCTGCATCTTGCTGCTTATCTGTGAGCTGTACAGCTGCACCCGCTCGCTATTATCCTTGACCGTATAAAAAAGAATAATACCCAAAACTATCAAACCTGCCGCGACACACAAACCCATGATAATTCTATGCACAGACTTGTTAGCTTTCCTATTGACATTAAAGCTCAATTTTTGTAACTGCATAATAATTCTCCTCCTTTGGCCCTCTCTCTAGTATACTATTAAAACACCATAAATGTTTCCAATTCAATACAATTTATTTATTCACTTGTATTTCGTGTTAAATCACTTGTATTTTTGCAATTTTTATCATATAATTAAAAATATGGACATTTTTTGTCAGAAAAATGCTGCTTCTTGCAACGAATTTTGCACAAAAAAGAAGAATAGAGGATTTTTTATGAAAAATAACGACATTATCAAGCTGTCAATCTATATAATAACAGAATACTATAAGAATAATCTAACGCCATTTTTTGAACATATCAGCGATGACATATTGTGGATTGGTCCTGCCAAGCGCCAGCAGATACGGGGCAAGGAAAATCTCCTTCAGGCTTTCGCGTCGGACAAGCATAACCTCACCTTTATCATGGGCAACATCAATGTCATATGCGTTTCGCCGCACAGCCACGTAAAAGAGGTGCTGCTCCACTATGATATTTACACGCATTATCCCAGCGGCAACACGGATTTGCACGACCAGCGCCTGCACTATACATGGTGCGACAAAAAAGTACAGACCGCCGACGGGCCAAAATACCAGCCCCAGATTGTCAGCCTGCACATCAGCAACGCATGGCCGTATGATGAGAAGGATACTATCTATCCCGTCCACTCTGAAAATTTGTTTGCGGCAATGCGCACTCTGGCGGAAGCGGAAACCCACGTGACTGTAAAGGCATCAGACGGGTGCGTACACAGAATCGCGTCATCTCACATTTTATACATTGAGACAGTCAAACACTCCGCAAGGCTTCAAATCCACGCAGAAGACGGCACAATCACCATAAATGATACCCTGTCAAAAATTGAGGAAAAATACCCGAATGTTTTCCTGCGCATACATTCAGGCTACCTTGTAAATCCCGCCCATGTGACAGGCATACGCCGCTTTGCGGCAACCTTGTCTGACGGGACACAGCTGCCCATTCCCGAAAAAAAATATACTTTAATTAAAAAGGCACTTCTGCATGAAAATGCGAAAAAACAGGAAAACGCCAAATAAATCCAACGTTTTCCTGTTTTTTAATCATTTAAGGCTTCAATATTAAATTCAAAGCTTTAAGGCAGCTCAAACTGATGCACCATCTCATTGAGCGTAGTCGCCTGCGCCGCAAGCTCCTGAGAAGTAGCCGAGCTCTCCTGCGCCGTAGCCGAATTGTCCTGTATTCCCTGAGAAATGTCCTCTATGCCAATGCGTATCTGCTCCATACTCTGCGTCTGCAGCGCCGCATTCTCCGCCGCCTCGGTAATCATCTTGCTCACACGTTCAACCGCGGCCACAGTATCTCGCAGCGAAAGCACTACATCGCCCGCGCGCTCATTACCCTTGTCAATCTCCTCCATGGACACGTTGATGAGGTCCCTCGTGGTATTCGCCGCCTTAGAACTCTCGTCAGCAAGCTTTCCAATCTCGCCCGCAACCACTGCAAAGCCCTTGCCTGACTCGCCCGCGCGCGCCGCCTCTATGGAAGCGTTAAGCGACAGCAGGTTTGTCTGATCCGCAATCTCCTCGATAGTCTGGATAATGCCCACTACCTGGCGCGACGTTTCCTGGATTTTCGTCATAGCCTCCATCATCTGGTTCATCTGTTTCTGGCTGTGCTCCATCATTGCCGTTACCTGCTTAGTCTCGCTTGCGGAAGCCTCAAAGCCCTTCCTGCTCTCATTTACCTGCTCTACCACAGAGCTTGATGTCGCCACAAGCTCCTCAACAGCCGCAGCCTGCGTACCTGCGCCCTCCGCGAGCGCCTGAGCCGCGTTTGCAAGCTCGTCCGCGCCTGCCGACACCTGATAAGCGCTCTCCGTGATGCCGCCCATCACGTCAATCATAGACTTGGAAATAAGCAGCAGCGCGTCCTTAAGCTTTGCAAACTCGCCCACATAATCATTTTTAAGCGAAACAGCAAGCTTGCCCTGCGCCATATCACCCAGCACGTCTGAAATCTCGTCTATATAGCATATGTACTCTTTAAGCCTTGTAACCGTAGCGCTGATGCTGTCGCCAAGCTGTCCGATCTCATTCTCCGAATGTACATGTATCTCCACGTCGAGCTCGCCCGCCGCAAGCTTCTTAGCCGTCTCGTTGAGATCCTTAATCGGCTCTGAAAGGCTGTGCGACGTCTTCATAATGCTAACCGAAATAACCACAATGCCCACGCCAAATGCAATAATAAGCGCAACCAGCATGCCATAAATCATCTCGTGATACTCAAACGACGGCAGGCTGCTCAATACGCTGTAACCCGTCTCGCCCACATTTGCCGTAAAGCCGTACTTTGTGCCGCTTTGAGACTTATATTTCATAAACTCCTGCTCACAGTTTTCAATCGCGCTCACTACGTTGCCCGAAAGTCCTGACTCGTTGATATTCTTCTGTATCAGCGATTCGTCTTCATCGTAGAGAATAGTGCCTGCCGACGTCACCAAAATCACATAGCCGCCACGCCCTATGGTATATGACTCCATAACACTGATTATCTGGTCAAGCGAGGTATCAAGTCCTGCCGCCCCGATAATATTTCCCGACGAAGAACGCACGGGAGTTACCACGCTGAGTATCATATCGCCTGTACTTGAATCAATATACGGCTCAGTCAAAACCGTCTCTCCCGTCTGCGTACATACCGACCATGCGCGCGCCGAAAAATCCCAGCCGTCGCCCGATGTAAAGCCGTCAGACTGCGTGAGGATGCTCGCGTCCATATCGGCTACCCATGCCGCCATAATGTTATCCGCGTCAACACCCGCAATATTTACCAAATCCTCATATACCGTCGGGAAATTAGGCTTTTGGGTGATATCGTCACCCACCACTGTTTCCTCCAGCAATGCCACTATCTCAGGATTGACAGCCATCTGCTGCGACATCTTTATATACTGGTCAAAGAAACCCGTAAGCCTGTTTGCCGCCGACTCCGATTCCAGCGTAAGCTCCGTTTCCTTCGCCGACATAATAGCCGACCAAACCATAACAATCGCGATAATAGCAACCACTACAAAGACTACAAAGACTCTTGTGCCAATCTCGACCATAATTTCCTCTGCAATCCTTTTACGCGAGTGACCTTTCTTTTTTGTTTTTAAACCCATTTTTTCCTCATTTCTGCGCGGAGAAACCATAGATATGCAGAAACCGCGCGTCTGTATATCTGTTTAGATGCAGGCATTTTGCCAATGCCCAGTTAGTTACATTTACATTTTAACAGGTTTATACATTATGCTCAATTATTTTTTGTTGATTTTGGTATTTTGGGCTATTTTCATAAAAAACAATAAAAATTTAGTGAAAATATTTCTCTTGACACACAAAAAACGTCTGCGCCGAAACACAGACGTTCATTCACAAATGTTTATATACTTTACCAGAATACCTGATTGCCTATTACAATACCATCAGTACCGCCCGCGCGTCTGAAATGAAGTGCATCACCTACGTTTGTAACGCCATTTATCGCTTCCTGCGCCGCCTGTATGCATGATGCTTTGATATTGCCGTTTAATATTAGTGACTGCATTCTTCCGCCTGATGCGGGAGTAAACTGACCTGACGCATATATGACATCCGTGATATTGTTGGGATAAGCACCACACCTTACACGGTTCATAACTACAGCGCCGACTGCCACCTGACCCTCATAAGGCTCGCCGCCCGCTTCGCACTGTATAAGCGCCGCGAGTATACTCAACTCGTCGCCTGTAGCGATAGCCGCTTCTCTCTGCGCATTGCGTTCCGCATTCTTCTTTGCTTTCTCCTCAGCTTTCTTCTTCTCAGCTTCCTCTCTCGCCAATATGGCTTCCATCGACTCTGCAGTGTCAAGCTTAAACTCAACAGATACATAATCTGCCGAAACATACCCTGTAGTACCTTCATAGCTTACACTTACCCAGTCGCCGTCCTCCGATATCGCCTCGAGCGCTTCGCCCTCTGACAAAAGCCCAAGCACAGGAGCATTCATATCCGCAGCCTTTCTAACTCTCAATGTCTGCGTATTGGAATATGCCGTAAGCATACCTACACTCTCCGCAAGTGCCTTGGCTTCCTCACCAAAGTACAAATAATCATCTTTTACCCAGCCTGTAACATCTCCTGATTTAAGCTTAGTCCAGCCGCCCTTGCGTTCAATAATCTCTCCGCCGCAATCCTTATAGAGAACACCCAGCTTTTTTGCATCCGTATCCGCGCTCTCCCTGATGTTTACGTACTGGTTTACATTTGCCATAACAAGCGTATCCTGAAGTTCTTCTGTATCGGTTTTCTCAGTCTTTTTTTCCTCGGTCTTTCTTTCAACAGGCATAGTCTTTTTCTGGACAATCTTTTGAATATCGAGCTCACTCTCCAAAATACCCATATCAAGCACCAATGCCGCTCCTGCCGCCGTGTTGTTTGAATTCATCTTGTTTAATGTGGCTTTGCCTGCGTCCTCAGCGTTTGAAACCATAGGCACGGTGGCAAACGCCGTGGCAACTGCTGTAGTAATCAGCAGATATTTCCACTTTTTACAATTTGTCTTCATAACTTACCTCCATGTTACGCTTATGTCACAACTATCTCCGTCATTTTTAGCAAGAAATTTAAAATTTATAACAAATATTAGTAAATTTCTTACAATTTTGTTTTAAATGTTACATAATTGTTACATTTACGTTTTTAATATATTAACAAAGAGTTTTTGAATTGTCAAGTTATGAAGAAAATTTTATTGTATATTTTTCCGTACAAACCTAAAATTCTATAATCCCTTAGCCTTGTTCACACACGCCTCCACAGCATCAATCACAGCCCCCCTAAAACCTTTTTCCTCCAGTGTCTTTACCGCCTCTATAGTAGTCCCCGCAGGCGAGCAAACCATATCCTTCAGCTGCGCGGGATGCATACCTGTTTCAAGCATCAGTCTCGCGCTGCCAAGCACAGACTGAGCTGCGAACTCATACGCCTGCGCCCTGGGCATCCCTGCTGCCACAGCGCCGTCCGCCATCGCCTCTATAAACATAAACACATACGCCGGCGAACTTCCCGCCACACCGACAAACGCATCCATAAGTCGTTCAGGCAAAATGCTCGCCTTTCCAAAACTGTTCATAATCGACATAACTATTGCCTTATCAGCGTCAAAAACATCTTCCTTTAAGCATACACAGGTACACCCCTCACCCACCATAGCCGGAGTATTCGGCATACAGCGCGCCAGCCTCATTGACGCTTTGAATTGCTCCTCAATCCACGCGATTGTCTTTCCCGCCGCTATCGATATGACAAGCTTATTTGCGCTGCCCGCAGCGACATCTCTTATCTCATCTATCACTTCAGCCAAAAAAACAGGCTTTACGGCAAGTATTATTATATCCGCGTCGCTTGCCGTCCTTTTGTTGTCCGTGCTTGTCGCAATTCCATATTTCTCCGCTACTCTCTTTGCCGTTTCATCAGTCTTTGATGAACCTATTATCTCGGAATTTTTGTAAAGTCCTTTCTCTAAAATACCGCTAATCATAGCTGTTGCCATATTACCAAGCCCTATAAATCCTATTTTCATATCAATCTCCATTCCGCTGCCCTAATTTAGCAGCATATATAGTTTTACATCAACGCCTGACTCGCGCAGCCTCATACACTAATATCGCCGTCGCTATAGCCGCGTTCAGCGATTCCACCAGTCCCTCCATAGGTATACAGACGCACTTCGTAGCCTGCTCCATAGTGGCAGGTTTCAGACCATTTCCCTCGTTTCCTATAAGAAATGCCGTTGGTTTTGTATAATCAGCTTTGTCATATACACATATTTCCTTGCCATAATCATCAACCGCCGCCGCATAGACCGACACGCCCGCATCCTTTAAAAGCCTTATCGCTTCGTCAAACTCATCTGCCACAAAAAAAGGCACGCGGTAAATCGAGCCCATCGTCGAACGCACCACCTTCGGATTAAAAATGTCAACCGTATTCTTCGACATAATCACGCCGTCAACGCCCGCCCCCTCGCATACGCGAAGTATTGTCCCAAGGTTTCCGGGGTCCTGTATGTCTTCAAGAAGAACAAAAAGAGGATTTTTCTCCATCGAAACCTCAATCATCTCTTTTAAGTCATAATGCGGCTGCTTTATGACGCTCAAAATCCCCTGCGGCGTCTGCGTATCTGACATTTTTGAAAATACTTCGTCAGTAACCGTCTCGTAGTCAACTCCTTTCAGACTGTCATTTTTGTACTTATTATAGAAAGAAGACGACACATAGATCTCCTCAATCCAATTTTTCGGCGCCTCAAAAAACATCTTTATGCCTTCGACTATAAAAACATCTTCCTCCCTGCGCGCCTTTGACTTTGCGCACAGTGCTCTCACTCTTTTCACGCGGTTATTTGCTAAACTGTTTATCATACCTTACACCCCTTGCCCTCCAAAACGCTCTCTTACCGTTCAATATCTTACACTCTCAGCGTTTCACAAAGAGCTTATTATCACTAAGCAGTTTCTCCGCCGTATCGTTTTCCGCCATTATCATGAGATTGTCGTCATTTGTAATCACATAATCGGCTGACGGCATAATACTCATCTCGGCGTCCGTCTTCTTCTTTATGCCGAGTATCGAGATTTTATGCTTTGCGGCAATATTTGACTCGCGTATGCTCTTTCCAATCCATTCCTTAAGCGGCAGCATCTCGTAAATGCCAAAACCGCCGGGCAGCGCGATATAGTCAAAAATATTGTCAAGGCTGTAGCGCTCCGCCCATTTCTCAGCAATATCCTTTTCGGGATATATGACCTCGTCCGCGCCGTTTCTAAGCAGAAATTTAGCCTGAATGTCCCTCGTCGCCTTGCTTATCACGCGCTTTGCGCCAAGCTCCTTTAACAGACTTGTCACCTCAAGACTGCTCTGGAAATTAGTACCGATACAGACAAACACCACGTCAAAGTTGCGTATTCCAAGGCTGTTTAGTACCTCCTCCTTAGTGCAGTCGCCAATCTTCGTACTGGTGGCATACGGCACCATATCCTCCACCTTTTCCTCGTTTTCGTCAATAATCATGACATCATGACCGTTTTCGAGAAAGTTCTTCGCCAGATGATGCCCGAAACGCCCCATTCCAACAATTAAAATAGATTTCATTAATCCTCCAATCCGCCCTAAGCTTAACCCACTATTATCTTTTCCTGCGGCAGACGCAGCGAATTGACAGCGTTTTTCCTTGCAAACACCAGCGCAAAGGACAAACTGCCAAGTCTACCGCAATACATAAGGAATATTATGATAAGTCGCGACACTGTATTTAGGTCCCGCGTAATTCCCATAGTCATTCCCGTCGTGCCTATCGCAGAAAGCACCTCAAAAATCACATCGGCAAATCCAAGCCTTGGCTGCATAGCCATTATAATGACCGCCGCTACTGCCGCAAGTGAAAAGTTTATTGCCACTACGGCATTTGCTTTCTTCACCACATCGTCAGTAAGCCGCCTGCCAAAGACGTTTATATCTTGGCGATTTCGTATCATAGCTATAGCATAAAACAGCAGCACGACTATAGTCGTAGTCTTCACACCGCCCGCCGTAGAGCCGGGGCTTCCACCGATAAACATATACAGCATAGTCAAAAGCTGTCCCGCGTTTGACATTGATGCCGTGTCCACAGTGTTAAAGCCTGCCGTTCGCGGCGTCACTGATGCAAAAAGCGCCCCCGTAAGCCTTTCCGAAACGCTCATATCCGCAAAAACCGTATTGTTTTCAAATACAAGAAAAAGCAGGCTGCCAACGACCGTAAGAGCAAGTGTCATCGAAAGTGCAAGCTTTGTATGGAGCAGATACCTCTTAAAATGCCACTTGTTGCGCGATATATCGTCCCAAACTATAAAGCCGATGCCGCCCACAAGTATCAGTGAGCAAATTACAAGATTTACAAGCACATCGCCCTCAAACGCTGTAAACGACGAATACGCCTCATCAATTCCCATCAAATCAAAGCCCGCGTTGCAGAATGCCGATATTGAATGGAAAATCGAAAAATATATACCCTTTGCCAAGCCAAATCTCGGTATAAAGCGTATTGAAAGCAACGCCGCGCCCAAGAGCTCTATGCAAAGCGCTCCCTTGACAATATTTTTCACAAGACGCACGATACCTGCTATTTCAAGAGTATTTACGCTCTCATGCAGCGTCTCGCGCTCCTGCAGTCCTATCCTGCGCTTTAGCAGCACGGATATATAGACGCCAATCGTCATAAATCCAAGACCGCCCACCTGTATCATGCAAAGTATCACAAGCTGTCCGAAAAGTGTCCAGTTTTGATACGTGTCCGCCACGGCAAGCCCTGTCACACATGTAGCAGATGTCGCCGTAAAAAGTGCCGCCAACGCATTAGGGCTACCCGTGCGTGTGGCTATAGGGAGACTGAGAAGAAACGCCCCCGCAAGTATTATCAGCGCAAAGCCAAGCGCGATAACTCTCGTGCTTGACCTTTTCATTTTAGTTGATTTTTTTTCCATTACACAGTCCTTCTTAACATTTTTCCTAAAACGCGCCCTTATATTAATGTTTTACTAAAGCAATGCGGAAATACATTTGATGTACTTCCGCATTTATTGTCTGGCAACAACTATTCAATATTTTCGCAGTTACCTTTGCATTTCCCTCTGCTGTCTTTATTTTTACTGCGACAGTCTCTTGCAGATTTCATATTGGTATTCGTCAATGCCTTTCTGCATATTTAATGCTTCCTCTATGTCGTAGTCTACGAACTCGCCGTGCTTGTAAGCTACAACTCTGTTTGACTTGCCCGCACACAAAATATCAGCCGCATACGCTCCCATAATTGAGGCATAATAACGGTCCTTGCAGGTAGGATTGCCGCCTCTTTGCAGATAGCCAAGTATAGTAGCCCTCGTCTCAATGCCCGTCGCCGCCTCGATACGCTTAGCCATTGAAGTAGAATGTCCTATACCCTCAGCATTTATAATGATGTGATGCGTCTTGCCGCGCTTTCTGCTCTTTACGATATTGTTGATGAGCTCCTGCTCGTTGTAATCATATTTTTCAGGAAGAAGTATGTCCTCCGCACCTGTCGCCACACCTGACCAAAGAGCGATATAGCCCGCATTCCTGCCCATAACCTCGATGATTGAGCAGCGCTCATGTGATGAGGAGGTATCTCTTACTTTATCAATCGCCTGCATAGCCGTATTGATAGCCGTATCAAATCCAATAGTATACTCTGTACATGCTATGTCGAGGTCTATCGTGCCCGGCACGCCAATTGTATTTATGCCGTTTCTCGCCAGCGCCTGCGCACCCCTATACGAACCGTCGCCGCCGATAACTACAAGTCCGTCAATACCATGCTTGCGGCATATCTCAGCTCCCTTTGCCTGCACCTCGGGCTCCTTGAACTCAAGGCATCTTGCCGTGCCAAGGATTGTGCCGCCTGTCTGGATAATATCAGACACGCTCTTTCTGTCCATATCGTAGATATCCTCGCTCAAAAGCCCTAAATATCCGCGCCTGATGCCCTTTACCTTGACGCCGTTTGTAATTGCTTTCCTTACTACCGCACGTATCGCCGCATTCATGCCCGGCGCGTCGCCGCCACTTGACAGTACGCCGATTGTTTCTATTTTTTCAGACATTTTATTTCCTCCATTCTGCCAGCTCTTTATCGTCGGCATAATATTAATATTATCATAATCTGCCCGCACAGACAGACCGCTTATAATATTCGCATAGAGGCTCTTACCCTCTGACTGATAACATTTTAAACCATTTTTTTTAATATTACAATATTAATATGATAAAAATTTATCAGATATCACCCCGTCACTTTCACATTCTCCTCACCACAAAGCCCGCGCAGCCTGTCAAGCACCTCAGAATCTGCATTAATGTTCTTATTCGCAGGCAGCTGCTTTTTCTGACGGGTTTCTTCTATATAAATAATCACACTGTCATTCCCCTCCGACTCAAACATCGCATCGGATAAAGCCTTCTCCTTTTGCGCATAATCTCCCATATTTGGAAATCTCAGCCACACCTTCCTTGGCAGCTCGTCAAACGAGGTAATCTTCTCGCAAATAAGCTTCCCGTCGCGCTCCTCATCAACGGAAACCCTTCCCTCTATAAACACCTTGCCATCCTCCACAAGCTTTGCCGAATACTTCTCATAGCTCTGCGGAAACACGATAACCTCAACGCTCCCCACCAAATCCTCAAGATTGATGAATGCCATAATCTTGTCATTCTTTGTGTACTTTATCTTTTTGTCCGTTATAATCCCGCCGATTACAGCCCTGCTGCCGTCCGCGACGGACACACTCCCCGTCTCGTCATCAAGCATAAAGTCAGAGGTCTTTGCCGTAATTCTCTTTTCCCAAAGCAGCTGATACTCCTGCATAGGATGCCCGCTTACGTAAAAGCCAAGCACCTCCTTTTCAAAGCTAAGCACCATCTCCTTTGCATACTCGCCGACATCCGGCATTTTTACCTCAAGCTCTTTCTTTTGCTCCTCCGATACTATATCAAACAGCGACATCTGCCCCGACATGACACCGCGCTTGCCGTTCACAATGCCGTCAAGTATCTGCATATACACGCTCATATGCTGCTTTCTAGTAGGACCAAAGCTGTCAAATGCCCCTGATTTTATAAAATTTTCTATGGCGCGTTTATTTATGTCAAGTGAAAGCGTCCTCTCGATAAAATCCTTTAGGCTCTGGTAATTTCCATGCGCCTGCCGCTCAGCAACTATACCGTCGATAATGGGCCTGCCTATGCTCTTGATTGCGGTAAGCGCATACCTGATTGCACCATTTGACACAGAAAATCCCGCCTCGCCCTCGTTTATGTCGGGCGGAAGTATCTCAATACCCATGCTGCGACACGCCATGATGTATCCCGATACTTTCGCGGGAGAATCTATCACTGACGTGAGCAGCGCCGCCATAAATTCGACAGGATAATAGTATTTCAAATAGGCGGTCTGATAAGCCACTACCGCATAACACGCCGCATGCGACTTGTTGAAAGCGTACTTGGCAAAGTCCATCATAGTATCATATATATGCTCCGCCACTGCCTCGGGAATGCCGTTTGCAACGCACCCAGGTACACCCTCCTCCACGTTTCCATGAACAAAATTTTCGCGCTCCTTTTCCATGACATACGCTTTTTTCTTACTCATCGCGCGGCGCACGGTGTCGCTTCTACCCATAGTATACCCGCCAAGGTCGCGCACTATCTGCATAACCTGTTCCTGATACACTATACAGCCATACGTAGGCTCTAAAATCGGCTCAAGCTGCGGACATTCATATGTCACGGCGGCGTGATTGTTTTTACCCTTTATATAAGCGGGAATAAAGTCCATAGGCCCCGGGCGATACAGCGAAATTCCCGCTATTATGTCTTCAAAGCTCTGCGGCTTTAACTCCTTTATAAAGTTCTTCATGCCCCGACTTTCAAGCTGGAACACGCCATCAGTCTTGCCAGTACCAAGCGATGCAAACACCTTTTTGTCAGCATAATCAAGACTGTCCACGTCTATATGGACGCCTGTTGATTTTTCGATATTGTCCACCGCGTTCTTTATGACCGTCAGCGTGCGCAGCGCGAGGAAATCCATCTTTAAAAGTCCCAAATCCTCTAATATATTCTTCGTAAACTGAGTAGTAATCGCGCCGTCGCTTCCCCTTGAAAGCGGCACAAACTCATCGGCAGGTCTCTGACAGATAACGACGCCCGCCGCATGCATTGAAGTATGGCGCGGCAGTCCCTCCAGACGCCTGCTCATGTCTATAAGGTTCTTAACCTGTTCATCTCCCTGATAAAGATTCCTAAGCTCAGGATTCATCTCAAGCGCACGGGAAATGCTCACGGGAAAATTGTTCTCGCTCGGTATCATCTTTGCTATTCCGTCCACATAGCTGTACGGCAAATCAAGCGCACGCCCCACATCACGGATAACCCCTTTTGCCGCCATCGTACCGAAAGTCACTATCTGCACCACTTTGTCACGTCCGTATTTTTCGCTTACATAATCAATTACCTCTTGCCTGCGTTCATCGCAGAAATCAATATCTATATCAGGCATAGAAACACGCTCGGGATTAAGAAAACGCTCAAACACAAGACTATATTTTACAGGGTCTATATTTGTGATGTGCAGACAGTACGATACCATGCAGCCCGCCGCGCTGCCACGCCCTGGACCTACGGGTATGCCGTTTTCACGTGCCCAGTTGATAAAGTCCCATACAATGAGGAAATAATCAACATAACCCATATCTTTTATTACGCCAAGCTCATAGTTCATCTTTTTGGCAAGCTCGCCGTCATCATTGGGATAGCGCTCTTTCAGACCGTCGCTGCAGAGCTTGTTTAGGTATGTCCATGAATCGTAGCCCTCCGGTACGTCATAATGCGGAAGTTTTGTGACGCCAAACTCTATTTCGACATTGCACCTGTCGGCAATTTTCGCCGTGTTGTCAATTGCCTCCTGCGCATAAGGAAAAAGCTCACGCATCTCCATCTCGCTTTTTACATAGTATTGTCCACCCTCATAGCGCATTCTGTCCCGGTCAGTCACTTTTTTTGCCGTCTGTATACACAAAAGTATATCGTGTGAGGCGGCATCGTCCGCGTACGTATAGTGAATATCGTTTGTAGCCACAAGCGGAATATCAAGCTCCTTGCTAAGACGCAGCAGCGCGGCATTTACTGTCTTCTGCTCAGGTATGCCGTGGTCTTGAAGTTCAAGGAAATAATTGCCGCTGCCGAAACAGTCAAGGTATTTTTGAGCGCACTTTTTCGCCTCCTGATACAGTCCTTTTTCTATAAAGCGCGGCACCTCGCCCGCAAGACACGCCGACAGCGCAATAATGCCCTCATGGTATTGGCTTAGTACCTCCATGTCCACACGCGGACGGTAATAATAGCCCTCCGTGAAACCTCTGCTGACTATTTTCATAAGATTTGCGTAGCCCTTGTTGTTCTCGGCAAGCAGGACAAGGTGGTGATACCTGTCCTCACCCCCGCCAACTTCCTTGTCAAAGCGCGAATTGGGCGCGACATATACCTCGCAGCCGAGAATAGGCTTTATTCCGTTTGCCTTTGCTTCCTTATAAAAATCAATCACACCGTACATAACACCATGGTCTGTGATAGCGCCGCTGTCCATGCCAAGCTCCTTTAGGCGTTTGACATATTCCTTTATTTTGTTTGAGCCGTCTAAAAGACTGTATTCCGTATGTACGTGAAGATGTGTAAATGCCATTTTTTATACCCCTTGTCTGCTGCGTCATTGTTTCCTACAAATGCTGTTTTATCATTTTGCCGCATCGCCGTTTCGCCATTAAATTTATTTTAGCATAATGATGATGTTTTTCAAGGTATGCTGCTTATTTTCCGTAGCAATTCCTCCTCAAGCGCCGCGGCATCCTGATGATACACTATCCCGTCCATTCCCAGGCGCATACCCGCCTCAATGTTTGCGGGCGAATCATCTATAAAAATGCACTCTCCTGGCAAAAGCCCAAACGTGTCAAAAAAGCTTAAATACGCCTCTTTTTCTGGCTTTAAAAATCCGTGCTCGCACGATATCCATATGCCGTCCATATACGCAATCGAGGCGATATTTTTTGAAAATTTATGAAATCTTTGCGACGTATTTGAAAATAAAAACAGCTTATATCTTTCATTTTTAAGCCGTCGCACTAAATTTTCCATAGGCGGATTTGGCTCTTGCTCCATGCGAAACTCTGATATAAACCGCTTTATGGTTTCATGAAGCTCTTGCGGCACGCGCCTTTTTATCAAGTTTACGGCATCGTCATCGCCGATTGTGCCCCTGTCCATTTTTATCCACTCGACCGATGAGCAAACCTCGTTTTTAATCATGTCAAACTCTTGCTGCGATTTCGTGTATTTCTTTATATAATCTGACAAACTGTACTTAGTCAGTACGTTTCCCATATCAAAAACTATATTTTTTACCATACTTAGTTTCCGTTTCAGTCTTTTTAAATAATGAACAATTGATAAGATTTTCTCATACAATTCTCTCTGGCTTTTCGCCCCGCTCCACTCTCTTTACGTTTTCCCAAAACATCTCGTGGCAGCGCCTGAATGCTCCGCCTGTGATGCCGCCTATATGACAGCTGAATATTATTTTGTTTTTCACTTCATCTGACGCCATCAAAAGCGGATTGTCAACCGTGACAGGCTCGCCCGCTACTGTGTCCAGTCCGGCGCCTGCGATGTGCCCAATTTGTATCGCGTTGATAAGCGCCTCTGAATCAACCAAATCCCCGCGCGCAGTATTTATAAGATAGGCGCCTTTTTTCATGGACATCAGGAATTTTTCATTTGCCGTGTGATATGTTTCCTCGTTGGAATTAAGATGAAGACTTACGATATCGCTCTGCGCCAGCAAATCATTTTGTGACACATATGTCACTTTCAATTCTTCCTCCAGCTTCTGCCTGCGTGTCCTGTTGTGGTAAATTACTCTCGCGCCAAATGCCTGCAGCATACGCGCCGTTGCCTGCGCTATATCCCCAAAGCCTAAAAGCCCTACTGTACACTCTCTCAATTCACGCAAGGTTCCGTTTATCATATAGTTTTCCTTTGTGCTTATCTGTTCACCTTTCCTAAACTGCGCGTCGCCGTTTACCACGTCACGCAAAAGCCCGAGCATCAACAGGATTGTCTGCTCTGCCACTGCGCCCGCGTTTGCCGCTTTGCAGTTACACACATAAATCTGCCTTTTCCGTGCCGCCTCTATGTCAAAAAAATTGTATCCTACGCCCTCGGAATGAATCATTTTGAGCTTCGGCATATTGGCTATCAGATTTTCAGATACCTTTGCCATAGCGTCCGCAAGCATAAAATCCGCGTCTTTCCCTACTTCTATCGCAACGTCGTCTGGGCTGCCCATTGGCACATAACTTATATCGTAATCCTCCATTTGCGCCCATTCGGGAGCATATTGAGCCAGTCTCCCCTCTTTACCAATTACAAGTATTTTCATATTTTTTCCCATATTAGCATTGCTCCTTTTTAAGCATTAAAAAATCAAAATAATGAAGCTTCACACAATGCTGTACTCCATCATCTCATACAAAATCCGCATGCCCTCCGCTGTCTCAGGCGGCAAAAGCGCGCGTGCGACGCATTTAAGCTCCGCGCTCTCATCATCGTCTTTTTGAAGATACGCATAATCGCCGTCAAGGCGGCTCACCGTATAATAAATCTTGTCAAGCAGCATAATTTCCCCTGCCTTTCCATATAAATCATATAAATCGCTTCATCTCAACATGCAGCAATTCTTATTCATACAAAACCGCCCGCGGACTGTCTGAATCTGCGGGCGGCTGCTACTGTCAATCTTTACTTTAATATTTCTCGTACAACTTCGGCAATCTTATCGCACTTGCAGTTTGCAAAGAAATACTCCTGAAATTTCTCTCCGCTCAGCGCGCCTTTGCAAAGCTCTCTGTCAAGCTTAGGCAGAATGTCGCAGATATCCGCGTGTGTCACGGTCTTTACTTCATCAAGGATTTTCTTGTTTCTCTGCTCAGGCACTACGCGCTCCTTGGGGTATCCGCCGCCGCCTGGCGCGCAGAAAAGCTTTTCAAAAATGTATTGGAGGTTGAGCTCGCCGCCCCAGCCAAAATTCTCCGCAAATGGCAGCGCTACGCAATTGCCGTCATTTACCTGTGAGAAAAGGTATGCGTCAAGAGGCGATTCGATATGCCCGCAAAGCACCTTGGGGAATGAGTTGCACGCAAGCATCGCGCCCTCGCCCGTGCCGCAGCCTGTGATTACAAAATCTGCCGCGCCTGAGTTCAAAAGCACCGCCGCCAGTATGCCGTTCTGCACGTATGTAAGCTGATGCTCGTCCTCCGCTGAATACATGCCATAATTGAACACCTCATGCCCCATCGGCTCTACGACCTTCTTGAGCGTCTCGCAGACCATAGCGTTCTTAGCCGCCTGGCTGTTTTCATTGATTAAAGCAATTTTCATTTTTGTACCAGTCCTTTCTTATATAATATATTGATGCATAAATTAACTGTTTTTATTATACCACTAAACACATAATTTACAATCCTAAAATTCCCCTTCATGCTCCTTAAAGAAATCATAATACACCCTTACATTTTCAAGCTGCGTCCAGCGCTTTACGTCTACGGGATTTTCGTCCATATCGTAGATTTTTGCGCCTTTTATGGAAAGGATAAAAGGGGAATGTGTCGCTATGATTAACTGGCAACCAAAAAACCTTGCGGAATTTTCAAGAAATTCGACAAGTTCCTGCTGGCGTTTCGGCGAAAGACTGTTTTCTGGCTCGTCAAGAAGATAGAGCGCATTTTCCTGTATTTTTTCCACAAAGTACATAAAAGCGCTTTCGCCGTTTGACTGTTCACGGACATTGTCCATCAGGTTTCCCCTGATATATTTTGACTTTGTCCTGCTTCTTGCCATATTCACCCTTTTGAGCTTCTCGTAGTCGTCGAGCGACTTCATCTGGAAATGCGCATATTTATTTTCAAGGTATTCTTCAGACAGTTCCTCCCGCTTTCGGTCTATCCCGTCATTTATGCTGCGCAGATTGAGCATAAAGTCAAATACGTCATCGCTCGTGATAATGCGACTTTTGGGTGGCAGCTTTCCTTTAAGCTGATAGCTGCAGTGCTTTGTATAATCTTCAAAAAAATTTGAACGATTGTAAAGCGTATCGCGTTTCAGCGAAAGCTTTTCCGCGATTATGTTCAGCGCCGTAGTCTTCCCCGAGCCATTTCCGCCATAGAGTATCGTGACAGGCTCAAAATCAAGCATTTGCAGGTTGTTTTTTGTGAACACCTGAAACGGATAATATGTGTCATAGCAGGTCATTTTCTGCCTAAAAACAAAATCTTCTTCCATCGCAATGGAGGTAAATTCAAAGTGGGTAAGGTAAAGCATTACGGCAAGCTCCTTTGTGTATTTTATTTCGTGTTTATAGTGGTAAATATATTATAGTTTATTTGCTACGATTTGTAAATTTTACATGTAAAAATATTGTTCCTTTATACTTGCGGAATAATATTTTAGCGTTAGATGTCAATCAAATAATATCAAAAAATACTTAAAAGCGTTATTCTTAACTTTTTCTTACACAATTTCAAATTACCATATATTTTTTGCGCAATTTAATGCCTCTGGATATTCATTCAGACATCCAAATATAAAAGGAAACCAAACTTATTCCCCTACAGCATTCCAATACGCTAGCACGAGCAGGGGCATATATCCCATGAAAACCTTCGGAAAGCATCGGCACTTAGCGAAGTAATCCGTAAAAAGCAAAATAAACTTACTACCCTACAGCATTCCAATACACTAGCACGAGCAGGGGCATATATCCCATGAAGACCTTTGGAAGGCGTCGGCACTTAGCGAAATAAGCTGTAAAAGCGTAGCTCCTTTTACAGCGCCATTGAGCTTAGTGTCCGCTACGCCTTCCACTAAGCGCAAGCGGGTCTGAATGGGATATATGCCCCTGCTCGGGCGACCTATTACCAATCACATACCTATTTCACAATCAACAATTTATCTCCAACTTTTATCTCATCACTACTCAAATTATTTATCTCCTTAATCTGCTCAACGCTCACATAATACTTCTTCCCAATCTGCCAAAGCGAATCCCCCTGCTTTACATAATAAATGGCAAACCCTGGCAGCTTTTCAAGCACCGCCGCATCTATCGGAGCAATCTTCAAATCCGTAAGAATATCCTCCTGCCTAGTATCATAAACAATCATATGAAGATTTAAAGTTATCCGCGCCTCGACCTGCGCGCTGTCCTTAATCGTGATTGACGGACTTCCCGTCTGGGCATAGAGCGAATACTGCTCTATCTCCGCATTTTCAAGTCCCTCCACCTGCCTTACAACCTCAAACGGTATCGTCTCCTTTATCGGATAAAAGCCCTGCGCGTCATCGCTTGATGTGTAAAGCGCCTGCAGCGTAATATTACCGCTGATAGTAAGTCCGTCTTCTTTAAAGACCGTGTCCTCAATCTCAACCTTCGCGTCACTGTGGCATATCTGCAAAAGCTTTGGCTCTGTTTCCTCGAGCTTTATATTTCTGGTAAGCTTTTCCTCTATATTAAGCTCTGCAAGCATGTTTCTGAAATCCTTTTCGGCAGTCTGCGCATTTACCTCGCAGCTTACGCCGTAGACATCAGCCACAATCGGCGAGCTCTCTCTTGAAAAAATCTTTATTTCGAGCTCCAGCGCCGCCTCTACTCCGATAATTCTCGGCTCACCGTCCTCGTCATCTCTCACTGTAATCTCCTCGTGCCCTATTTCATAGCAGATGTCTGCCAACATACCCTCACGGCTGTTGGGGCACTCTATATTTCCGCTAAATGGTATTGTCGTTTCGTACCAGTTAGCTTTCCCGCTATTGTCCTCATTGTACACTATGAATACATTAAGCTCGCCTGTGACAATAAGCTTTTCATCTCCTGCGTGAAAGCTTATGCTGCCAATGTCAAGGCTTTTCCAGACCATTTCGCCTATATCGGGCATTCCCGCCGCAAGCTTTGCTTCCTCATGAATACGAAGCAAATCTCTTTTCTTAACCTCTGTTTCGAGATAATCAATAGATTTTTTTCTGTATTCCAGCTTATCGCTGCCTGCCCCCGCGCCGTCAGCGCCCTCAAGCTCAGTGCATAGCTCCTCAGTGACGGTTTCCTCCACGCATGGCTCCAGACTTACCACCGCCTGAATACTGAGCTTTCTTGAATTAATGATATGTACGCGCATATCCTCAAGCTGCGGACGGCACACTACCCTGTCCTGCCCTTCAAGCTTTTCAAGATAAATCTCCTCCATGAAAGGAAGTCCGCCCTCCATGCCCGCTACAGTCCCGCTTTCCGCGCCTTCCGCCTGATACAAAATCTGATAGCGCAGCTCTCCCTTTACCCAGATTTTGTTCATTCCCATCTTTATTTCTTCGATTTTTACATCTCCGCCGCTGTAAATTATTCTCGCCACATCAGGCTTTGCGTCTGATACATTTATGTCCTCCTCCATCGGCAGCTGCAGCATTGCCTTTGACTTTATTTTTTCGGTATGAATATCCTTTTTTAAAAGTTCCATATAAAAACCCTCCTGAGAATACAAAATAGTTACAAGCTGATGTACTTAATTGTATTCCCAAAAGGGTTTGTTTATTCCTTATTTAATCAGTCACTGCGCCGATTATTTCGGAAATGCTCCTGATATTATAGCGGTGCATATAATCCTCAATGCCGCTTACTATCTCTCCTGTCGCATAGGGATTGACAAAATTCATCATGCCTACGGCTACAGCTGTCGCGCCCGCGAGCATAAACTCTATCGCGTCCTCAGCCGTGGCAATGCCTCCCATGCCGATAATCGGCAGCTTTACGGCATTCGCCGCCTGGTATACCATTCTTACCGCTACAGGCTTTATCGCAGGTCCTGACAGCCCTCCTGTCCTGTTTGCAAGCGCAAATTTGCGTTTGTGTATATCAATCTTCATGCCCGTAATAGTGTTTATCAGCGAAATAGCATCTGCTCCCGCCGCCTCCGCCGCCTTTGCCATCTCAGCTATGTCGGTCACATTAGGCGAAAGCTTCATGATAATCGGCTGCTTTGCCTTTGCCTTTATTTCCTTTGTTATCTCAAACAGGCAGTCAGGATTTTGTCCAAAAGCTATACCGCCGTGGCTCACATTCGGGCAGGAAACATTGATTTCCAGCATATCGACAGGCTGGTCCGAAAGTCCCTCCACAACCTCCACATAGTCAGCTATGGAGCGCCCGCACACGTTCACTATTATTTTGGTGTCAAATTTTTTGAGAAATGGGATATCTCTCTCTATAAACACGTCAAGCCCGGGATTTTGAAGTCCTATGGCATTGAGCATGCCGCCGTATGTCTCGCACACGCGGGGGGTAGGGTTTCCCTCCCACGGCACATTTGCCACGCCCTTTGTCACTACCGCACCGAGGCGGTTTAAATCCGTAAATTCCGAATATTCCATACCAGAGCCAAATGTGCCTGATGCCGTCATTACAGGATTTTTGAACTCGACGCCCGCTATTTTTATTTTCGTATTCAGCTTCATCTGCGCTCCCTCCTATATCTCGACATCTTCTGCCAGATAAACAGGCCCATCCGTACATATTCTGGAATTTTTCACATGGGAATGATGGTCTACCATGCTTGTCTTCGCAACGCACCCAAGACACGCCCCAACTCCGCACGCCATTTTTTCCTCAAGCGATATGTATGCGGGAATCTCTGCCTCCTTGGCGTATTTCTTAATTGCCCGCAGCATAGGCAGCGGACCGCACGCGTATATTATATCCGCCGATAGCCCGTTTTTTTCGATTACGTCAAGGACATTTCCCCTCACTCCCACGCTTCCGTCCTCCGTGGAAATATATGCCGTGCCGTATTGGGAAAGATCCTCTGATAAAAACAGCTGGCTGTTTCTGTAGCCCAAAATTATGCAGACCTCGGAATTTTCCGTTATATCTTTTGCAAGCTGGAGCATCGGAGGTATTCCTATGCCTCCTCCCATCAAAAACACGCGCTTTCCCGCCGCTTTTTCTGTGGGAAATCCGTTGCCGAGTGTGCCGAGTATGTCTATTTTATTACCCGCACGGTAATCCGAAAACTCCGTCGTTCCCTTGCCTGCCACGCGATAGACTATGCGTAGCCTTTCATTCTCCCTGTCAGTCTCGCAAATGCTTATCGGGCGTGGCAAAAGTGTAGACCTGTCGCGCGTAAACACACTTATAAACTGCCCCGCCTTCGCCTCTCTCGCAAGCGACGTCTCTATCCACATATCATACACATCATCTGCTATCGGCTGCTGTCTGTAAACCACTGCCGTTTCTTTTCTTTTCTCCAAAATATTTCATCCCCCTCCCCCACACAATATTTTAATAAAAAATCCTACCTATTCCACCGCGCTTTCAAGCTCATCAATCAGCAAATCCCTGTATCTGCCTCCAAGCTCGCCAAGCCCCTTGGCTATAAGTCCCGCATACATTACCGCACCTTCATATCTCAAATGCGTATTGTCCTGCTTGCCCTCCGGATAATTTTTATAAAGATTTTCTTCAAAATACATATACCATTTGCGGCTTGCGGGTTCCCCCGTCTTTTCAAGCTCGACACGGCTCATGCTGTATAAATCAACTAGCGGCACATTATTTTTTTCGGCAGCCTGCTTCATTGCCGTCACGTATTCAGAATGCGCTCCCACGCCAAGATGTTTGTCATCTACAAAGCATCTGCGCTCCAGCGGCGTAATCAGGACAGGATAAGCGCCATGGCTTCTTGCTACACCTATGTATGTTTCAAGATTTTCAATATATGTCGAAAACGGCTCTGTGTATCGCGTCGGATCCTCTTTCTTTTCATCATTATGCCCGAATTGGATAAACAGATAATCCCCCTCGCCAATCACCTCATCTATCGCCTTTAATCGTCCCTCATCGATAAAGCTCTTAGTGCTCCTGCCGTTCTTTGCATGATTCACCACGCGTACATTACTTTTAGTATACATCGAGAAAACCTGCCCGATGCCGGTTTGCGGATATGTAGTTATGTCATTTGTCTGCACTGTGGAATCCGCCGCCCAGTATATTCTGATTTCTTTGTCTGCCATAATAATCAATCCCCTCTCTTGATACTTTCACATGCGCACCTTCAATTTGCTGCCGCATGCTCAGATTTATTAAAATAATAATCCTGCCATATACCTTAACACGCCAATTTTTAATTACAATACGGTTTTATTATATGATGTTTCTATTATTTTTACAAGGGGCTGCATGTTTTACTTTTGGGATTTTTATCACGGAAGTTTGACAGCCTAATTATCTTTCCATAACAGCCGTACACCCTTTAACCCTTTATAAAGACTGGATTTTC
>CANQHZ010000024.1 GCA_947623805.1 uncultured Lachnospiraceae bacterium
TCCCCTGACCATAATGGGGGGCATGACATTAATCAGGCAATGTAGGAATCCCGTTTAAAGTGATGTAGGTTCAAAATAACAAGAGTAATCGCACATTTCAGATTAACTATAGTATAACCTATATTAGCCAAAATATCAACCTGCAAAGCATAATCAACTTTACTAAGATTTGGCTGTAAATTTTTGTTAAATTATATATGAATATTTACAGCAATGTCATAAAGTTGTCATTCCCTCTTTAACAGCAAATGATGATACTTAATCATGATACTGGAATTATTCTTTACAAACTCTCTGGGCATGGTGCATAGCTGGTTTATAAAATAGTCTGTATACCGATATTTGTACCGCAAGGCATGGGGGCTTAGCTCCTTGTCAGGTTTCCAGTTCAACACAACATGCTTAGGATAGAAAAGCACATCACCAACGCACAAATCATTATCATAACAGTAGAATTTTGTTATTGACATAAATTAACCCCCCCTCCATTTAAAGCAAGCACTGCCTGCCTTAAAAACCTATACGCCTCCTCTTTTCTTTATTTTACTATATTACAGCATACATCGTCAATACAATAATGTCTCCCCGTTACTTTCTCCGTTACTTTTGAACATGCCACTTCAGTATCACCTTGAACAAATCACCGTCGACGTAAATCTCCATCTCACCATTCATCAAATCCATCAGGCTCTTGGCTATGGAAAGCCCAAGTCCGTGTCCCTCCGTGTTTCTTGACTTATCTCCTCTCACAAAGCGCTCCAGCAGCTCATCTCCGTTTACGTTAAGAGGATATTTTGACATATTTCTAAACGTTATTGAAATATCCTCGCCCGTAGTTTCAAGATTTACATAAACCCTTGAATCAGGCTGAGCGTATTTACAGATATTATTCATTAAGTTGTCAACCACGCGCCACAGATGCCTGCCGTCTGCCGTAATATACACCTTATCGTTGGGTTTGCTGACAATCAGCTCCAAGCCTGCCGCCGAAAGCCTTTCCTCAAACTCGCCGACTGTCTGAGTCAAAAAAACACCCACCTCAATCTGCTCATTTTCGACTTCAAGATTGCCTGTCGACGCCTTTGACGCCTCGACCAAGTCCTCTGTAAGCTTTTTGAGCTTTGCAGACTGCCGCTCGAGCACTTCGAGATATTCAACCGCCTTTTCGTTTTCCAAATGCTCTTTTTCAAGCAAATCAACATAATTTATTATGGAAGTCAGCGGCGTCTTGATGTCGTGCGATACATTGGTGATAAGCTCTGTCTTTAAGCGCTCGCTTTTCATGCGCTCATCTACCGCCTTTGACATTCCGTCGCTGATTTTGTTCAGGTTTTCGGCATGCTTTTTGCACTCCCAAAACATTTTTTCAGTGCTGATTTTGTACTGTAAATCACCGTCCGCAAGGCGTCTGCTTCCCTCCTGAAGTCCTTTAAGCTGCAGCGCAAGCCATATGAATACCACAAAAATAATCACCTTTTCAATAACCCACAGTATAACTAAAATATCCATTTCATGCCAGCATATGTTGATAGCAATAAGCTCCACGACTGATATTGCTGCAAGTACGGCGATAACTTTCCAGAGCAGGCTGATATTTCCGGCAAATATTGACGCTGCTTTTCTCAGCGCCTTGTAGACCGAGTAACATATACTCCCGCGCCACCATTTTCCCGCGCGCACCCTTACTGTCAGGCTGAGCAGGAAAGCACATAGTATGCCCGCCATAGCAAGCACTGCTACCATTGATAAATCTATCCCAAGCATAGCATATCTGCTGTCAAAATTAAAAGCAATATCTATGGCTAAAATGAGTACACTGCCAACCGTTATGACTATCGCGGTCAAAATCTCCAACGGCATGTAATCAATTATCGGTAGCTTTATTACGGTATCGCTGTTTTTACGATAACCCGCTGAATATATAAGGAAGAAAAATGACGCTAATGTCACAATTATTCCGGCTATAAGCATATATATTGCTGAATATCTCATATTGTATGCTGTTATCAGTATATATTTCTGCTGTTCGTACTGGCTGTCGCTGTTCAGATTTGCATCAATTTCAGACTCAAGCGGCACTATTGAAACTACCCAATAGTTTTCACTCTCATCAGCCATATTTACTATCAGCGTGAAATTTTCATCGAGATAATATCCCGGGCTGTCCTTGAAACTCTGCTTTGTGATATTTTTTGCATTTATAAACTTAATCCCCGAAACATCGATTCGCCTTATGTTGTCCATAGTCAACACGCCCCAGCATTTATAGTTAAATGATGTGCTGTTTAGCTTGTCAAAAGTAATCCTGCCATTTTCGTCGCCCATAAGCAGCGCCTCTATTTTGTCACTCTCCTCTTTTTCGCTGTCGCTGTATGCGTCATGTATGATTTCCTCATCGGTTTCTTCGATTCCTTCCATTTCACCCGGTTCACCATCATAGGTTACTTCTTCTTCAGTTCCTTCACTTTCCCATACATTATTAAATATATATGTTTTTTCATCAAAATCATAGCTGTACGCATAATTGCGCGCTATTCCGTCAACAGGGCTCGTATAGGAAAGCGTCACGCTCTGCACCGGATAATACCTCTGTGTAGTTCCTACATAGTAGTAAAAAATACCGCCTGTCGTGTCATAGCATACGCTGTCCGCATAAAAGCTTTTCCAGTCGCCTGATGTCTCCGCGGCGTTATTCTCCGACACGCTTTCACCATCGGGATAAACACCCACCCTGAAAACATTGTTGCTATCCAGATAATCCTCATAATAGCCTCTGCTCTTTATAGAGTAATCACCATTATTATTAAAATAGCACCTTATCTGCGTCAGCATCAGCCCGTTTGGATTGTCTGCGATTTTGTCCAAATCAGCCTGCGAAAAGTTTCCTGCCACATAGCTGTCCTCGCTCGAAAGCTTAATGTCCGCAAGGGTATCCGCCCTGACAATACCGTATTTGAAATTTTTGTCCAAAATCCTGTCTCCCCAACTGTTAATATCACGCGAAAATGCCCTGTTATTATTCATACTGTTTATAGTGCCATAATTCTCATCTATCACCTGTTTGTATGACTTCGTGTAGCAGTTATTATCAACTGCCATACCCGTCAGCACTCCGCCTATAACTGCCACGCCCACTCCCGCAAGAAACACTATCCAAGCGATAAGCTTTGCCATGATTGAGCCTCTTATCTTTTTCATAATCCTTTTAACCCCTTTCATCTTTATTCTCCGTAAACATTTGTGAAACTTTATTCGACAACATAGAATTTAGGCATAATATATAAAATAAGCGGCGTCTTGCTGCATAGCGCCCATGTACTTATCTGTGATACAGTAATAGACGCGATTTTTATATATTTTGACTAAATTCGGACGGTTTAGAAAACCATAATCAATGCCTATTGTTTTCTATTCTCCGCCTCAATTTTATATCCTCGTCCCCAAACTGATTTCAAATACCTCGGCTCTGCAGGCGAATACTCCAACTTTTCCCTAAGATGCCTGATATGTACAGCAACCGTATTCTCCGTACCGTATGGATTATCCTTCCATACCTTTTTATAAATCTGCGCGGGCGAAAATACTTCATTGGGGCTTTGCATCAAAAGCTTTAATATATCATACTCCGTCGGCGTAAGCGCCACTTTCTCGCCGTCAAGCGTGACCTCCTTCGTCTTGTCGTCAAGCTCTATGCCGCCTATGACAAGCACCTCGTTTGAAGCTTTATCAGGATTTGAAGCGCTCCCGCCAAGCTGCATATAGCGCCTTAGCTGAGATTTCACTCTTGCCTGCAACTCTACCGGGTTGAAAGGCTTAGTCACATAGTCGTCTGCACCAATGTTGAGCCCCAACACCTTGTCAGTGTCCTCGCCCTTTGCCGTCAGCATTATCACAGGGACATTACTCGTCTCCCGCAGTTTCACCATCGCCGAAATGCCGTCCATCACAGGCATCATTATATCCATTATCACAAGATGGATTTCCTCCCTGCCAAGCACCTCCAGCGCCTCTTTTCCGTCATACGCCTCATATACATTATACCCCTCCGATGAGAGATAAATTCTAAGCGCCGATACTATATCCTTTTCATCATCACATACCAGTATGCTGTACATATTAACCTCCGTATACGGCTGACCGAGCTCACTGCCAGCCGATTTTCTTTTATCATGATAAAGCTAGTATACAGGTATTTTGATTAATTTCCAACTGGGAAAATGTTTAAGATTTGCTTAAGATTATTAAAGAAAAACTGCCGCTTTCACCGATTTTTAATTTACATTTCGGCAAAAGCGGCAGATTATTTATTTTATTCTAAGCCCTTTATTACACAAATTAGCACTGCTCTACAAGCTTCTTCAAAGCTGCAAGCGCCTCATCAGGAAGCTTGTCATAGCCTTCCTTCTTTGTAGCGAAGTCCTCAACAGCCTTTACACGGTTCTGCATAGCGTTCTTTAATGCAGCCTTGTACTCAGGATTGTTCAGATCAGGAGTGAAGTCAGCTGTCTTGCCAGACCAGTCATACATAATCTCGATATCGTCAAAGTTGCCCCACTTCTCGAATTTAGCCTTTCCTTCAACGATAGTCTCAAGAATGCCTAATGTGTCGGCGGGTTTAACCTTTGTGCCCATGAAGTCGCCTGTATTTACGATATAGCATGCAACGTTCTTCTCCTCAACGAGCTTCTTGAACTTCTCATAGTCGTTTACGAGAGGATATGTCCTGAACGGGTTAGCGTAAGGAACGATTCTCAAAGCATTAAGGTCTGTGCCTGCTGCAACACGCTCTGCTGTAGAAGTCTTTGTCGCAAGCGTAGCGCCCATAACTGATGCAAGAGCAGCGCCCTTTAACTTAACTACAGGAGGGATTGTCGGATCCTTCATAATCCAGAAGATAGCGTTTACGGGAGCGTCAATCTTGTCTACGCGGTTAGGAGACCACAGCTTAGACTTGATAGCACGTCCATTGCCGTTTCTGATATCCTCTGTTACAAGCTGAATCTTGCCGTTCTCGTCAAGAGTAGCTGAGCAGTTCTGAGCTGACAGGAGATACTCATTGTCAGGGCAGCCTGTAGGATAGTCAGCCGTCTTATCAAAATAAGTAGGCTCAAGTGCTATAGATGCGCAGGTATCTGTATTGATGATAAATGCGTCGTCATGAAGCACAGTGATAGGATACTTGCCGCCATGCTTAGCATGTGTCAGAGTAGACTTGCCTGAGCCTGAAAGTCCGTAAACTGACGCAACGAACTTAGAACCGTCAGGAAGCGTGTATTCCTTCTGTCCGCCGTGGCATGCCGCGTAGCCATTTCTGTTTGCAAGCGCCCAAGCCATTGTAAGCGTGCCCTTCTTGTGCTCGCCGAAATATCTCATACCGAGAATTGCTGCGCAGTTCTGGTTTGTATCGAAATAGCAGAGCGTAAGAGGATCGCTTAAGCAGCTGTAGTCAACATCGGGAGCGTCATGAGGAGCCCACTGGGGATCAGAGAAGATATAGATATCAGGCTCTTTTCCGTCGCCTACAGGTCTTGATTTCTTGTACATCTTTACATACTCGTCTGACATATACTGGAAGTTAATCATCCAGTTGTAAAGGATATTCTCCTCGCCTTCGGGAATGAGAAGGTGTGCCTTTACCATAAACTCAGGATCAAGTCCTACGAAGCACTCTGCATGATACATTGTCTTCCAGCGTGTCTCATATACAGCGTCCATTACGACCTTATCAAGCTTAGCCTCGTCAACGCCAGGCTCGCCCTTGATGCGGCGCGCTGCTGCATAACGGCCTGTTACTGCGCCGTCGTTGAACAGGAGTACCTTTGCGTCTTTCTCAAGACCGAAAGTTTCGCCGTCTTTTACGGGCATATCTGTAACGATTGTTCCCGGAGAGTTTTTAGCTAATTCATACGCCTCTTTCAAGGTGTTTACCTTTACTACGTTATTTCCGTAGAATGCTGCTTCGATGATAGAACGTGTCTTAGAAAATCCTACTTTTCCAGCACCAATCTCAGAAATGGGATAATACGCTTTTGTTGACATATAAAATCCTCCTTAAAATATAATTGTTTATTGATTTATGAGCGGTACATATACTATAAGGCCGCACATTTGTTAATATTATCTCAAAGTCGCTGAAAAATGTCAATAAAATTAGTGTAAACTAAATTAAAAATTGTGTAATTTTGGTTGTTTTGGATTTTTTTGCCGTGCAGTCGCCCGTTCAGGGTGATATACCCCATTCAGACCCGCTTGCGCTTAGTGGAAAGCGTAGCGGTACTAAGCTCAATGGCGCTGTAAAAGGAGCTACGCTTTTACAGCTTATTTCGCTAAGTACCGACGCTTTCCAAGGGTCTTCATGGGGTATATCACCCTGAACGGGCTAGTGTATCGTCTTCCTTATGCGTTGCAAAATGTTTTAAATGTTGCGTGTGGCTGCTTTTAGTTGGGCTAGGTCTTCTCCTTGGAAGTATGGGGAGAGCTTTTCAAATACGAGTTTGTGGTAGGCGTTTAAAAGCTTGATGTCTGATGGTTCCATGTATTGGGGGTCTATGGCGTCTAGGTCTATGGGGACGTATGTGAGATGCCTGAAACCCATAAATTGTCCGTCGCCGTTTTTGAGCTCGTTGACGACTTCCAAAATATTTTCTATGCGGATGCCGTGGCTGCCTTCGATGTATACGCCCGGCTCGTCAGATACTATCATGCCTGCTTCGAGAGCTACTTCTGTCATTTCAGGTCTGAAACGCCATCTGATGTTCTGCGGTCCTTCGTGGACATTTAAAATATAGCCTATTCCGTGGCCCGTACCGCATTTGTAGTCTATATAGCACTCCCAGAGGGGCTGTCTTGCCATGATGTCTACATTTCTGCCCGTGCAGCCGTACAGGAATTTTGCGTTTGCAAGGCGCAGCATTCCGCAGGCGGTCTTTGTAAAATGCTTTTTCATATCATCTGTTATTGAACCGAGGGCTATGGTGCGTGTTACATCTGTCGTGGCGCCCATGTACTGACCACCCGAATCGACTAGGTACAAGCCCTCCGCCTTGATTTCGGCTTTATTTTCCTCTGTAGCCTCGTAGTGCATCATGGCGGCGTTTGCTCCGTATGCGCTGATTGTGTCAAATGAAAGCTCGATAAATCCATCTATCTCGCTGCGCATTTTGTCAAGCTTCTGCCCTACTATGTACTCGTCCATGTATTCTTTGCCGACATTGTTTTTCATATAGAAAAGAAATTTTGTGAGTGTGACGCTGTCGAGTAGATAGTATTTCCTGATGTTTTCAAGCTCTGTCGGATTTTTGACCGCCTTTAAAAGCTCTGTCGGATTGTCCTTATTTATGAGCTCTGCTCTGTCGCCTGCAAGCTTGTACAGAAGATAGCTTGTATCTGCGCCTGCGCACCAGATTTTGCCTTTTATATCGCATTTCTTTAGGAATGGCACTATATCATCATATGGTCTGCACTCAACACCCTGTTTTTTCAAATCGCCCGTTATTTTATCTGTAAGTGCCTCTTTCTGAATAAACAATATGGCACCGTCCTCTGAAATAAATGTGTATGAGAGCGCTACAGGATTGCATGCCACATCATTTGCGCGTATATTGTAAAGCCACATAATATCGTCAAGCTTTGATATAAGCAGATGTTTTACTTTCTCCTCTGACATTTTTGCGCGCACCTTGGCAAGCTTTTGTCCTGCGCTCTCGCCGCAAAGCTCATCAGGTACAGCCCATACATTGCTCAAAGGCATCTTGGGCCTGTCACTCCAAAGCTCGTCTGCTATGTCCTTGTCGCAGGCAAAGTGCACATCTCTGCCCTCAAAAATTTCCTCAAGTTCTATGCCAAGCTTTGCAGACATCACTCTGCCGTCAAAGCCTATTGTCTGTCCGTTTTTGACCTTTTTATCAAGGTATTCCTTTATGTCGGGCACGCCCTCCTCGTCCATTCTGTAGAGCACAATGCCCGAGCCCTCAAGCTCGCGCTCCGCCTGCACGAAATACCTGCCGTCCGTCCAAAGCCCCGCCTCGTCTTCACTAACGACAAGCGTACCGTTTGAACCCGTAAAACCTGACAGAAACTCCCTCACCTTGAAATACCCATCAACGTACTCCGAACCGTGAAAATCCGCTGTCGGCACTATGTAAAAATCAATATTTTCACGCTTTAACAATTTCTTTAAACCATCTATTCTTTCTTTAGCCTTGCTCATTGCATTACTTCTCTCCTATCCGCCTGCTTTAACATAATTTTGACAAAAAACTTTAAGGCGGCAAAATATACCGCCTAAGAGTTTCATAGCATATTTAATAGCCTTGCGCCTCTGCGCCTTTAAGCATGCCCACTGCCGAAGATGTGCCAATTCTGTCGCAGCCCGCCTCGAGAAACATTATCAAATCCTCCTTGGTCTTGACACCGCCCGCCGCTTTCATCTTTACATTAGCCCCGATATGCTGCTTAAAAAGTCTGATATCCTCGATAGTCGCCCCGCCTGTACCAAAGCCCGTGGAAGTCTTGATGTAATCCGCTCCCACGTTTGTGACCGCCTTGCACATGGCGATTTTTTCCTCCTCCGTCAAAAAGCAGGTCTCGATAATCACCTTTAAAATATGCCCCTTGCACGCCTTTTTGAGAGTGCGTATTTCTTCCTCTACCTTGTCGTAATCGCCATTTTTGACATCACTGATATTGACAACCATATCAATCTCATTGCACCCGTCGGCAAGCGCCTGCTCAATCTCCGCCACCTTTGCCGCCGTCACGCTGTAGCCCAGCGGAAAACCGACAACCGTACAGATGTTTATTTTATCCCCGTACTTGTCGTTTACCCTCTTTATGTATGCGGGCGGTATGCAAACCGACGCGGTCTGATACTCTATCGCCTCATCGCAAAGCTTCTCGATGTCCTCCCACTTTGCAAACGGCTTTAACAGCGTATGGTCTATGTGGCTCAAAATTTCCTTGTCTGTCATCATTTCTCTCTCCTCTCATTCGTTTTCCTATTTCTTTTCATCAATTCCAACCAGATACTTCTTCTGCGCGCGCATAAGCACCATCCCATAGACAATGACAATTCCGACTACCGCGAGGTTCATCAGCGAGTCAAGCATCGGATGCGTCGCCAGTATGCCAAGCGCGCCGATGCAGCCACAACCAAACAGCACAATTCCAAGCGCAAGCGTAAAAGGAAATGTAAATTTTATAAAACCTTTCGGGTCCTTTGCCCTGCTGATTGGAAATCCTTTTCCCACGAGCATCTCAGGAATTTTGCCGCTCATGTTCATCTGCACTGCCCAGTACATCATATACACGCCGCACGCCATTATAAGTATCCTAAATATTGTCACAAGGTCCATTATTCTCAACCTCACTTACATTATATCCCAAGGAATTTCATAACAACTGCTTTCATATCTTCCTTGTCACAAACCGTATTATGTAAAACGGGGGCCGTCCTTATCTCGTCTATCGCCTTTGGAATTTTGACATTCGCAAGCTTTGAAAGCTCATCTGCAAGCTCAAAGTCGCCCATTGAGTCATATTTCTTGTCAATCGCGTTCATTACGCTGCGCGTAAACTTAAACGGACTTGCCGTAGACGCAACTACAGTCTTTGTATTGTCGCCTGTCGCCGCCTTGTATTTATTCAATACCGTCGCCGCTACAGCCGTATGCGTATCAATGACATATCCTGTCTTTTCATAAAGAGCCTTTATCGTATCCGCCGTCTCCTGCTCCGTAGCATAGCCGCCGCAAAAATCGGTCATGGCATTTTTCATATCGTGTGTTATTTCATATTTGCCCTGTTTTGAAAGACTGTTCATAAATGCCGCGTTTTTGTCGGCATCACATCCTGCCGTCATATAGATAAGTCTTTCCAGATTGCTTGAAATCAGTATGTCCATAGACGGTGAGCTTGTGAGTATAAACTCCCTGTTTTTGTCATAGATGCCCGTCTCAAAGAAATCGTACAGCACCTTGTTTTCATTTGAGGCGCAGATAAGCTTGGCGATAGGCACTCCCATATGCTTTGCAAAATAGGCGGCGAGGATATTGCCGAAATTACCTGTCGGCACGACTACGTTGAGTTTCTCGCCGTTTTCAAGCTTGCCCTCTTTCAAAAGCTGGGCGTAGGCATATACATAGTAAACAACCTGCGGCACAAGCCTGCCTATGTTTATTGAGTTGGCGGAAGAAAACTGAAAGCCTGCGTCCGCCATCTGCTTTTCAAGCTCTTTGTCGCCAAAAAGCTTTTTTACGCCCGTCTGCGCATCGTCAAAATTGCCTGTAATGCCTACTACAAAGGTGTTGTCGCCTTTCTGCGTCACCATCTGCTTTTCCTGTATAGGGCTTACACCGTTCTTTGGATAAAATACTATGATTTTCGTGCCCTTTACATCGGCAAAGCCTGCAAGCGCCGCCTTGCCTGTATCTCCACTTGTCGCAGTAAGGATTACTATTTCATTACTAACGTTATTTTTTCGTGCCGACGTAATCAGAAGATGCGGCAGGATAGAAAGCGCCATATCCTTAAACGCTATAGTCGCGCCGTGAAAAAGCTCCAAATAATACGCGCCGTCAGCCTCCACGAGCGGCGTCATAACCTCCGTGTCAAATTTGCTGTCATACGCCTTATTGATACAGTCCTTAAGCTCATCCTCCGTAAAATCAGTGAGAAACAGCTTCATTACCTCATACGCCGTTTCCTGATAGGTCATATGCGAAAACTCCTCGAGCCCCTTGTCCAGTGTCGGTATCGCCTCCGGTACATAAAGCCCGCCATCATCGGCAAGACCTTTCAAAATAGCCTGTGATGCCTTTACAGGCTTGCTTTTGCTTCTTGTGCTTTGATAGAACAATTCCATTTCATTTCTCCTCTTAATACTGCTAATTTGGGTAAAACCCTTTTTGTAAGTATAACATAGTATTTTTGTGACTGCAACAGAGAATACGCGCTATCTTAGCTTTATCTCGTATAGAAATCATGTCCACCGTAAGAGAATAGAAATGTCAGGTTGTCGTCAAACCATTGTGCGTTTTCGGGCGGAGTGTATTTTCGCGCCATAAAAAACAGTGCTCCGTTTGAGACGTCCTCGCCTCTAAGCGCGCTGTACACTACCTCCTTTGTTTCCGCGGAAACCGCTACCTCATTTATGACGCCGTTCGATACTGGGGAAAATTGCGTGACATTCTGCGACTGCTGATAGACAACATCTGTTATGTTATTGGGAAACTGTTTGTTTTTGACGCGGTTTATGACGACATTCGCCACCAAAAGCTTGCCGCGCCTGTCCTCGCCGCCTGCCTCAGCCTGCACTATTTTCATAAGCGTCTCAATGTCTGCGTCCGATGCTTTCACACAATACATAGGCTTTAGCGTATCATAGCTTATGACGCGCTGGATTGAGGCGCGCGGCTCTATTTGCGCTTCATAACTATGAGTGATGCTCTGCGCCGCACTGTTCTGTACATATGTGTATGCCTCCACTGGCTCTATGCCATATACAATATCGCCCCTTGAAAGCATCAGCGCAGACGCGCAGGCTATATTTGCAAGTAACAATAAAAAGAAATTTTTTGAGTACATAAGCTAATATATTAAGTCCTTTCTTAATATGCTAATATTTGTTTTCAACCTTTATGGTTGTCCATATATTAGTTTATTCGCTTGTACACAAAATAATTCACCATATTTGAAAAAATTTGGAATTAACGTTGGCGGCATTAAAATCGCACAATAAAAAGAATGTTCCTGCCTTAAAGCTTAGGAACATTCTTTTTATTAACTAATATTCTATTTGTGACAGCACTTCAACGCTTTCGGCAAAATCAGAAATTTTCCATTCGCTTCCGACCATTTCCACTACGTATTTACATCTCTGTGCCAACAATGCCAAATCCCTTGGCTATGCCGTATGCGTCTGCTCTTGCCCATATTTGGGCCAAATCTTCTGTCATTGCAAGCCGGCGCATTTCCTCGACTGTGTGAAAACCGTGTTCTACAATCATTCCAGGCACGCCGATATTTGCCGAGCCTTTTAGCACTCCGTAGTAATCGCCATCATTTCCGATCCTGCAGCATACCGTTCCCAATGCGTTGAGCATATCGTTGTAAGTGTCGGTCCACTGCTTTATTGACGATTTGTCAACCGTATCAAATTCATCCGTAAACGTCAGCCCCGCTTCATAACTTGCCTTTGTCAGTTCCATGCCGATTTGGTTTGCTACGTTTATCGCGACATCCGACTTGGCTGCAATCTGATTTACAATAACGATTGTCTTATTAATTTCCATCGGCTGCTGGCATGTCGGGCAGCCATTGGCATTTTCATTATTTGCATTTGTATGTATTGAAACAAACAAATCAGCGTCTTTTGCATATTCGCCTCTTAAGCCGATGTGACCTTTGTCCAAATCTCCATTTGTGTATCCGCCTATCGTAATGCTGTCCGTTTCACGCGTCAGGTATGAATCTATACCATAATACGCCAGTTCCTGTTTCAGCGCCAATGCCACGCGCAATGTAAATATTCCTTCCTCATATCCGTAGAAGTTGTCACCGCTTAGGTTTGAGGCGCCTTTATAATGACCTGGGTCGATACAAATCACAATGCCTGTCGGCGCGGTTTCTTCGGCTTTCGCAATTTCTTGCGCTTTCGGTTCTGCTGTCGACGCAGTCTCGGGCTCTGTTTTCTGTGTCTCAGGTTCCGTTTCCTGCGTTTCTGTCATGGTTTCAGGCTCTGTCTCTTGTGCCTCCGTCATGATTTCTGGCTCTGTCTCCTGTGTCTCCGCCATGGTTTCAGGCTCTGTCTCCTGTGCTTTTCGTGTTTCCATTAGGGTTTCCGTTTCCTGTATTTCTGATGCGATTTCAAAAATGTCAATCGTTTCTCTTTGTTGCTTTTTTTCATGTATATTTTTTAAAACAAATGTAGCAAGTACAGCTATCAAAATAAATACCGAGACTATAGCCATTATTTTTGTCCCTTTTTTCAATTTATTTATTCCCCCTTTTCTTAGCACATTTTTTACTTACATGCAAATATTTCTGTTAAATTTAACACGCAGTCTTTTTATCGCTTAAATTGCAATGCTGTCCAGCTTGTCAATAATCTCGTCGTAATTGTATTCTCCACACAAGTCTTCAAAACTTTCTTGCATTTCCACGGAATTATATAAGCCGTATTTTTCTTTTATGGAACTTTCGTCCAGCTCGTTGCCTTGGGCATCGTAATAATGCGTACCACCTATATTTCCTCTTTCTCGCGGCATATCCCCTGCCGTATTAATAATTGATATCTTGACAGATTTACGCACACAAAAAGCCGCCCTGCAAGAAATAGCTTCTGCGCGTGCTTTCTTGAAAGATGCGGCATAAATGCACATATATCTAATTTTTTAAATATGAAAGAGCTTCCTGCTCTGACAAAACGTAATTCTTTTTTAATGCTTCTTTGATTTCGGTATCACTTATGCCCATGCTGCGAAGCATGCCTGCGGCGGCTTTGATTGTTCTTGCTGTTGTTTCCTTTTCTACGCGTTCGGCGGTTTCCTTGCATTCTTTATTTACTACCGCGTCAATCTCCGGTTTCATTATATCCATCAATGCCTGGCACATAGCCTCATCTCCCCTCTTTAATTCCTCGATTATGTCTCTGTTTGCTGCAACACTTACATCAAGCACGGCGTCTATCAGGTTTCTTTCCTCCTGGCTCTCCACTTTCCTTGAGTATTCTATCACTCGCACCATTTCCTGCTTCGTCACTTTGTCTGACAGCAGGTGCAGCCATTCATGACCTACGCTGTTTAGCTCATTCCCTACAACTATCTGCGTAGGGATTGTAAAGTCACTTTCTATGTAGTATATGCCGCTGTATGGATTTGATACTTCGTAGCTGTTTCCCGCAAAATATTTAAACAATGCTTTCGGCTTTGTCTCTCGTATCAGGGTGGCGGTTATCTCATTAAACTTTATTTTGTCAACGCTTTCGCCATATGCCTTGTATAAATAGGCATATGCCTGTACCTTTGAGACTGTATCTATTGACAGTGTGTCCTTTGCTGACTTGTATTCAATAATATTGTGCGTCTTAAAAAATTTGCCTATCTCATTTTCAAGGACGGCGTCCTTTACTTTCTTTATCACAAGACAGTCTATCTGCAGCGGTTTCCTGTTCAGGTTGTGTTCCCTGTCAAAAATAAGGCTGTCTTTTTCCTTTATAAACTCCATTTCAAGCGCCGCCCCAAACGCGGGATGCCACTGCAGCTTTCTTTGTTTGGTCTCAGCGCCTGTGTTTTTGTCCGTGATTGTTTCTTCTGGTTCTTTATCTGGCATTTGTTACTCCCTTGGTAAATATTGTTCTGTCAAGTTCATTATACTGCCATGGTGCTAATGTTGTAAAGAAAATTATTTTTACCGCTTAGTTTGCCATTCTGTCAAAAATACAAATTACATTGACAATAAAAATATCCATTGTTATCATATATTTGAACACACTCTTGACTGCTATAGGAGGGATTTTGCTTGAAAGGCGTTTATGAAACATGCAGAAAGGACGGCAGTGTATACTACCGCGCCTCTTTTACTTATAAGAACAAGCACATCAGCTTGGGCGGTTTTGATACAGATACGGAGGCTAACCGCGCTTATGCCGAAGCCGGCAGGCTTGCCAATGACAAAAGCACATCTATTGAAGACTACTCGACAGATTCCGCTCTGCCCTTTGAAAAGTGGGTGATTATCATCAACTTCCGCGACAACGGACTTTATTTTTCCACGCCTATCTATGCGCGTCCCAAATTTTTTTATTATTATATGTCGCCATCGCTTGTACTGAAATTTGATATAGACGATTTGTTTTATTATTCATCGCACAAGATTATGAAAAGAAACGGGCACCTGTTTGTCGCGGATTACGGTATGCAGGTGAATGTCCTAAACCGCTACGACATCAGAAGCTTTGCCGTGGCAGGCAGGGATTATGTATTTCTAAACGGCGATGATACGGATTTTCGCAGACAAAATCTAAAGATAATCAACCGCTACAACGGCGTCCACGCCATCACAACCAAGGGACGCACCAAATATAAGGCAAAGATAAACGTCCCCGGTTACTACATAATCGGCACATATCACAGCGAGCTTGAAGCCGCAATTGCCTACAACAAAGCAATTGATACCTTAAAAAGAAACGGCGTGAAAAAAAATTATACGCAAAACTATATCGACGGACTTTCACCGTCAGCATATGCCGATATTTACTCAAAACTCAAAATTTCCGATAAGATTGTAAATTATAAAAAGTAATCCTATTATTTCGCATAATCCACAAAGCTTATGCTCATAGCCACATCTCCGGAAACACCGCTGATACTGCCGTCAGAATCATACTGCCATATGCCAAATTCATACGGATACTGCGGCTTGCTGCCGTCCTCGGCTATCCAAACATCATAATCCTCAAGCACATCAAGGTCAAGCATCGTGAGCAGCCATTCAAGGTCTCCGTAAATCATCGGCTTATAGCCCGCGTCAGCTATCTCGTCAAGAAACGCGGTCGCTATCTGCGTCCTGTCCTTTGTGTCAAGCGCCTCGATACGCGCCATGTCACCGTCTATGTTTTCCATGACGAAGACTACAGGATAACTTATATCATAACCTTCTATCGCGTCAAGCAGCACGTCCGCTTCCTCACGCGCCTCAGCCTTTGTGACCGCCTGCGAGCAGAAATACACGCCTATATCAAGCTTAGCGTCCTCCGCGTCCTTTATATTATCCTCAAAATTCTCATCCATAACAATATTTCCGCTGCTGTAACCTCGCGCCCCAACCCTAAGCATGCAAAAATCGCACTTAGCCTTTTTTAACTTTTCAAAATCAACATCTCCATTGTTTGACGAGATATCCACTCCAAGCCATGACGCCGCCTTGCCATTTTCATAATATCTCATAATTGACTGGTCAAGTTTAAGATTATCATAATCGTATTTATTGCGCGGCATATCCTCGTCAATATCTACCCATTCCTTTGTGCCGTCCGAATGAGAAACGCGTATGCGGGTGACTTCTTCGTCTTCGTCTTCCTCATCATTCTCGTCGCTCTCCTTTGTGTCCTCCGCACTCTCACGCTCCGCCATGTCATACACGGATGTCTTCCCCGACACAAGCTCATCCGCCGTAGCCTTGGATTCACTTTCCTTGCTGTTCTCCGAGCCATCGCCCGATACAGTCTCGCCCGTAGTCTGATTTGTGACCGTACCGTTGCCGCTACTTGATTTAGAGCTTGTATTGTCCCTCCTGCCCGTATCAGGCAGCGTCCAAATATCAAGCTGGTTCGCGGTAAGTCTTCCGCTCGAAGTCAAATCCTCTGATTCATTCTGCGCCGACGCACCGCTCTGCTGCAGCCGCTCCTCCCTCTGAGCCACAGCCTCCGCATAGCCACGTCCATCCGATTTGCCCCTCGCTCCATTCGCCCAAAAAACAAGCGCCGTCACAGCCAATACAACAATTGACATTATCAAAGCCATATATACAAAAGTTATACTCGAATTTGAGCCTCGCTCCTCGTTATTATAATCATCGTCATCATCATAAAGCCTCATATAACGAAAGACCTCCATTCTTTAAAAACCAACATTTTAATAAGCACCAATCATACAGCCCATTATAACGTATTCTCTAAATTATATCAAATACTTTTTTAGCAATCACATAAAATCACATAAAATTCAAAAATCACAAATCGCTTTCCGAGGACACTTCTCCTTACAAGCCCCACACCCCGTACACTTACTCTGGTCTATATGCGCAATAAAATTCTCCACAGTAACAGCCCCCTCCGGACACACCTTAGCACACAACCCACACCCAATACAACTGCTCTGACAAGCTTTCATAGCTATAGGCCCCTTATCCATGGAACTGCACGCCACCACAGTCTTTGACTCATACGGTATCAGCTCAATCAACGCCTTTGGACACGCCGAAACACACTTCCCACACGCCTTGCAACGTTCCTTATCTACCACAGCTATGCCGTTTTTCATATAAATAGCCCCAAACGGACACGCCCTCTTGCAGTTACCAAAACCTACACAACCATAATTGCAGGATTTCGCACCGCCGTCAGGCACATAAGCAAGCATCGAACAATCGCTCACACCCGTATATTCATAATTCTGCGTAGTTTTCTTGCAGTCGCCCGAGCATTTGACATATGCCGTCATTCTTACACTTTCTTCCGCCTCCACGCCCATGATGCCCGCAATAACCTTTCCTACCGCCTCACCGCCTACAGGACAGGCATTGACCGCCGCCTCACCCTTTGCGATAGCCGCCGCAAGTCCTGAACAGCCGGCAAAACCGCAGCCGCCGCAATTATTTCCCGGAAGCGCCGCCAAAACAGCCTCCTCCCTCTCGTCAACCTCAACCTTGAACACAATGCTCGCTATCCCCAAAAAAATGCCGAGCAGCAAACCCACAGCACCGACTACCGCCACTGCGGTAAAAATCGCCGAAATACTCATAAAAAATCCTCTCTACCGCCTCATAGCGGTTTTAATCAGTAACAAAAGAGCCATTCCAAAGCCTACAGCAACCCCGAAAAACCACAGAACGCAATCGCCATAAGCCCCGCCGTTATAAGCACAATAGGCATTCCCTTAAATGATTCGGGTATGTCGTTGTATGCTATCTTTTCACGTATGCCCGCCAAAATAACTATTGCTATCAAAAAGCCCGCCGCTGTCGAAAATCCACTCACAATGCTAAAACCTATCCCGTATTCCTTTTGCACATTCGTAAGCGCCACGCCCAATACCGCACAGTTTGTCGTGATAAGCGGCAGATACACGCCAAGCGCCTGATAAAGCGACGATACATATTTCTTCAAAAACATCTCCACAAACTGCACCAGCGCCGCAATGACAAGAATAAATACTATCGTCTGCAAATATGTAATGTCAAGCGGCGTTAGAATAAATTTATAGATAACAGCCGTTACTCCCGATGCAAGCGTTATCACGAAGATAACCGCTCCCCCCATTCCAAGAGCCGTATCCACTTTCTTTGATACGCCCAAAAACGGACATAATCCCAAAAACTGGCTAAGCACTACATTACTCACCAAAGACGAGCCTATCATCAAAATCAACAAATCCTGCACTACGCCAAGCATATTTTCCCCCATTCTGCCGTTAAAAGTGGCTAATGTATTCTATCGCTAAAGCGACTGATTATCTTAAATATCCAAGAACTTATGATTACATGTGTTATTATCGCAATTCATACAGTCCGAGCCACAGCCTGACTGAATTTTATCCGCATTCAGCCCTTTCTCCTCACGCTTGCGCTTTATTCGGTTCTGCGTCGCCGTCAATGCCGCAAGCACGAAAAACGCTCCCGGCGCAAGCACAAATATACTTATCGGGACATATTCTATCGGTTCTGCGCCAAATACCGAACAAATGCCTGCAAGCACATTGTTTATTACCGCATATCCGAAAATTTCGCCCGCTCCGAGCAGCTCTCTCACTGCGCCTATTATGGTAAGCGCCACGGTAAATCCAAGCCCCATCCCCAATCCATCAAAAAATGACGGAATTATCGGATTTTTGGAGGCAAACGCCTCCGCACGCCCCAGTATAATACAGTTTACGACTATCAGCGGTATATAAATGCCAAGCGCCGAATACAGGCTAGGTATAAAGCCCTCAAGCAGCAGCTCCACTATCGTCACAAAAGACGCGATTATGACTATAAACGCCGGTATTCTCACTCTGTTTGGTATGACATTCCTGAGCAGAGATATTATCACATTGCTTAGGACAAGCACCACTGTAGTAGTAAGCCCCATGCCCATGCCGTTTATGGCGGAAGTCGTCACAGCAAGTGTGGGACACATTCCCAGCATAAGCACAAAAGTCGGATTTTCTTTGATAAGACCGTTTATAAAAACCTCCATAGGTTTCTTTTCACTATTCACGATAACTCCTTTCTGCCTGCTTCCACAGACAAATAAAATTATTCAAGAAAGACTACGGAAATATTCCAGTCCCGCATTCACCCCGTTTACAATAGCACGTGTTGTTATTGTCGCGCCGCTTATAGCGTCAATTTCACTTGCATCTGTCGAGCCTGTCTTCGTGTATGTAAACACATCGACATTTTTATTCTCAAACTGCGGCACAAGCACGTCCCCTGCTTTCATGCCAAGCCCCGCCGTCTCCGAAATGCTAAGAAGCGATATGCCGTTTAACGTGCCGTCCAGCGCAACTCCCATCGAAAACTGGATGTCGCCGCCATAGCCGTCATGGTCAGTCACGGTTATCACATACCCAAGCAGGTTCCCCGCGCCGTCATATGCTCCCGACACCTCATCAATGCTCACTCCGCTTATGCCCGCAGCGTTTATGACTGCCGCAGCAGCGTCCGCGCTGAAATCCTCATATGCCCTAAAATCCGCCGCATCGGCAAATACCAGCCTGCTCGCCTCAAGCTTTGCCTTTTCTTTCTGCTGCGTTATAGGCTCTTTTGTGACATCATAGACAAATCCGAGCAAAAATCCCGCAACAAGTGTTATTATAAAGAGAATTGCTGCATCTTTCAGCATAGCCTTTTTTTCTGTAGCTGTTTCATTATTCATGCCCTCGCGCCTCCTTTTTTACCCTTGCCAAAAGCAGTCGGTTTCGTAAATCTCTCTATCAAAGGCACAAGCAGATTGCCGAGGATAATCGCATAAGAAACGCCCTCCGCCGACGGGCCGAAAAGTCTGAATATTCCCGTCATAATGCCGAGGAAAATGCCAAACACATACTGCCCGTTTTTAGTAATGGGCCTTGTGACATAATCTGTCGCCATGAAAAACGCGCCGAGCATCAATCCGCCTCCCGCAAGCTGCATCGCAATATACTCAATATCAAAGCCTTTTCCGCTAAAAAGCAACAGAAATACGACAAAGCTTACAATATATGAACATGGTACTTTCAAATCAATAACACCTGTAATCAGTAAAAATGCCGCCCCCAACAAAATCGCTATCACGCTTGTCTCGCCTATGGTACCCGCCGTGCTGCCGATAATCATGTCACTAAGCTTTACCGCACCCTCACCGCTTTTCAATACGGCAAGAGGCGTCGCACCCGTATAGGCGTCACACTCAAAATTCGTCATTATCGACGTGAATGAAATCATCAAAAAGCACCTTGCCCCAAGCGCCGGATTCATAAAATTCTGTCCCAAACCGCCAAAAAGCATTTTCACTACTACAATCGCAAACACTCCGCCTATAATGCCTATCCATAAAGGCGCCTTGGGCGGCAGGTTGAGCGCCAAAAGCAAGCCCGAAAACGACCGCGAAAAGTCACCTATGCTGTTTTTCTTCTTCATGCATCTGTCATATATGTACTCTGTCAAAACTGTAGTCGCCACTGTCACAAGCACCAACAAAAGCGCGTTTAAGCCAAAATTAAAAATGCCAAAAAGCGTGGCAGGCAGCAAGGCTATCACTACATACTGCATAATCCGCTCCGTAGATGCCTTTGACCTGATATGCGGATTAGATGATACTTTTAATATAGAAGCCACGTATGTGTTCCTCCTTACTTTTTATTTTTTCTGTTGTTAAGCACAGTTTTTCTCATAGATTTAATTGATTGAGTAAGCTGTCGCTTGGCAGGGCAGATGTAGCTGCAGCAACCGCACTCGCAGCATTCCATGCCGTCATTTGCGACAAACGCCTCCTCGTCATGTCGCCTCGCCATATCCGCAAGTCTGCTCGGCACTACACGCCCTGGGCACACTTCGACGCATCTTCCACAGTTTATGCATGGGCCCTCCTCCGTCTCCGAAACCTCGTCTTTCGTGAGACAAAGCAATGCGGACGCTGTCTTGGTCGTAGGCACATTTAAGTCAAAGAGTGCAAATCCCATCATGGGACCACCCGAAATTACTTTTTGAGGCTCTGTCTTAAACCCGCCTGCCTCCTCTATAAGGTCATTATAATTCATTCCGATTTTTACATAAAAGTTCCTCGGTTCGTTTACGGCATCACCGGTCACTGTCACTATCCTATTCATCAGCGGCTTGCCCTCCGCCACGGCATGATAAACCGCCACTATCGTATCTACATTGTCCACTACGCATCCGGCGTCCGCGGGCAGCATTGACGAATTTATCTCGCGCCCCGTCACGGCGTAAATAAGCTGGCGCTCCGCCCCTTGCGGATACTTCGTCTTGAGCGCTTTGACCGTAATCCTCTCCTCATTCGCCACAAGCCCGCTCAAAAGCTCTATGCAGTCAGGCTTATTGTCCTCTATCGCCAGCACTCCCTGGGCGTTGTCAAATAGCCTCAATATGATTTTTAGTCCGTCCACAAGCTTTTGCGGCTCCTCTATCATTCTTCTGTAATCCGATGTGAGATACGGCTCGCACTCCGCGCAGTTTGCGATAACGTAAGTTATTTTTTCAGGTTCCTTTGGCGACAGCTTGACATGCGTAGGAAAACCTGCACCGCCCATACCGACTACGCCGGCCTCTTTTATAAGCTCTATAATCTCTTTCTTTTCAAGCTTTTCCGGATTGTGCGAAGTGTACTCCACTTCCTCAAAAAGCCCGTCATTATCAACTATTATTGAATTTACCATGTCGCCCGTCACCACGCGCCTTGGCCCAATCGCCTTTACCGTACCAGACACAGTCGCATAAATAGGCGCGGACACAAAGCCGCCCGCATCAGCGATTTTCTGCCCGACAAGCACCCTGTCGCCTTTCTTTACCATCGGCACTGCAGGCGCGCCTATATGCTGGCTGAGAGGATACACCATGTCGCCTTTTGGAATAATAGTCTTCATGGGCTTATCCTTAGATAAATCCTTGCCGTCATACGGGTGCACGCCTCCCCGAAAAGTAAGCCTTGCCATCGCCGTCCCCTCTTTCATCTTAGATTTTATTTTCAGAACATCATTCGCGATTATCTTTTTATGAAAATTATACTATTATTTTATAAAATTTACTACTATATTTGAAAAATTTAAGAATATTACGTGTTTCAAAATTATCGCCCTAACACCATGTACCATTTTATGTACCATTTTCTTCCACATTTAAAATGCACTCAATTTTATTCATCTCCTCAAAACTTATATCATCTATTACATGTACATACCTATCCATCGTTATACTATAACTTGCATGTTCCAAAATCACTTGTCAGTCCGTTCAATGCTGATGACGAAGCATTTGCCGCGTCTGTAATCCAGTCGATTGTAGAGTCAACTCCTGACGCATGAGCTACTAGCGCATCCGCTCCGCCGTAATAAATGGCAGAAGCCGCAGCGCTTACGCCTTTGATGGCTTTTGAGATTGTTTCTTTTTTCATGTTGTTTCTCCTCGATTGATTATTATTTTGCTATCCTTTAATGGATACATACAGCGAAAATAATCTTGGAAAAAGCGATGGTAAGTCAAGGGGAAAAAGATAATGAATTTATAACCTGATATTTTTTTAAGATAAAAAAAAGATAACCTACCTTATATAAAGTCTAATTTTATGACATGAAAAAAGTGCGCAGTTTTCTACGCACTTCTCCTTTAGATTACTATATTGTATTTCTACATAACCTTCTGCCGAATTACTTTGCAAGCATAGCTCGTATTCATTAATCCACTCATGTGGTGTATCCAAATCAACTTCTGCAACAATAACGGCTTTTTCAATCAGCATACCAATATCCAAAAGCTTATAAGTCATGTATACTATTCAAACCTCTTAACTTCTGAACCGCTATACATCATCATTTTTCTAGTATATAACTAATAAAAAATCACTCTTATACCGGCTGCCTGTAGAGCTCGTGGATCAGCGGAATATATTGTGGTAGGCTGCGGATCATATGGTATGTACTTGTCAGGCACTTGGGCATATGTCTTGCAAAAACGGTAGTAAGCTATCGTGCCGCCTTTTGCTATATTGTCCTCTATCTGTGGGTCAAAAACATATTCTATTCCATCAATGTTCGCGACTACCCAAGTATGTCCGGTATATCCGCCACTTGCCTTATGTGTCTTTCCTGATACAAGATAGCTGTTTAACCCTATCGCCTTCAGCATTTCCGAATATATGTATGAATAATCATCACATACTCCCGTTGCGCTTGCCAGCGCTACATATCCTATATAATCTCCATAAGTTACAAAGCTTAACGGGTCTGCCGCCACGAGATCAAAACCAGGAGTACCATACTGCATATACGCGATAAGCCAGTCGTAACATGCTTTAGCCTTGTCATATGTAGTCATTTCAGGGGATGTTAACTGTGACAACAGGTAAGTTATCATTTCATCCAAGGGCTGCGAGCCTGACGGCGTATCTGTCGGTGTAACTACCGCCGCATTGAGAATATCTGCCGCTGAATTCCCCGCTGCGCATACAGTGACTGAGCAAAGCATCACTGTCGCCATCATTGCTGCTATCATTTTACAAATCCTTTTTTTCATTTTGTTCCTCCATTCTGCCGCCTCTTGTGCGGCGGTTTAAAATAATTAATAGTTTTTGTATTTCCTTACAGCCATTCATTATCTGCACATTCCTTGCATCTAGTACTTCGGATGCTTCAACCTTGCCCACAAATCTACATTTTCCGCTAAATGCTATATCAAAAAGTCCTCCCCCTTTCTTGCGTGTGAATGCTTGTGGTTCAGCGAATCATATCTCCACCTAATCTAAAAGTGCTGTACTATCATGTCTATAATAATGGCTACTCCTTCTATGTTTTTTGAAAATTTCAAATCTTATAACTCTGTTTATAGGTTTATATATCTTATTGTAATTCAGGAAGCACAGGTAATGTTACATCAATTATACCAAAATTCCCACTTAAAATAGCATATTGAGGAAAAGTTATATGTATTTCTTGATCCTTTAGATAAAAATCTATGTCCTCTAATGCATATTCTGCAATCCTATCATGAACAAAAGTTTTGTTAAAATCATCAAGGTCATACTCACTATCAATAGCTTGTTCTATCAAATCCTTGATTTTTTCTTCTGTTTCACCAATAATTTCTGTTAGTATAACGCGTTTTCCTGTATCCGTATAAAACAAATAATTCTTTTTCCATAACATATCTGTGCCTCCAAACCACTTCGTATATAATAATGATACACTTACCAAATCTGTACTTTGATAAGTCACTTCAGCGGAAACATTATATTCTAACGGCATAATATTTCCTTCAGTTTCAAATTCTTCTACTATTCCCCAGAAAGTATCCTCCTCATTCTTATTTTCAAAACTTAAAAAACTATCGGAAAAAAATTCATTACTCCGCTCCTCAAAAAAACCATTTATTAACTGATACCCTGGTGTAACTTCTTCAAACACAGGTCGTTCAAAATAAACCTCTACATAATCATATCCATGTTTATCCCTTTCGTCCTTAACAATCTTATAAGAAGCAATGATTTGAGGTTCAGCCACAGATAAAACATCTGTAACGCTTTCCCAAACATTTGCCTGAATGCCTTTTTGTAAAATATATGTAAGCGGAAGCCCCATATCATGATGACCAAAAGGATTTCCATAATTATAAACTCTCGGTGCTTCTATTACATTTCCACCTTTTGCATTAGGAAAAAATGTCGTAAAAATATTATTATCTAAGTTTTCTGCCGATTTGCCCCAGATAACCCGATTGAGTGCAGAAATTTCATATTTTTTCAAATAATTTTCAAAATAAAATCTTGAAAAAATATTTAAAGTATCAGCATTATACCCCACTGAAAATTCAAGGTCAGTTCCATATCTGGTGGCGCCGTACCATGGTGGAACATTGGGAACAATATCGTCCACATCCTTTATGTTAAATGCGTTTGACATTACCTGCGGATTCATCCACCAATAATTCTGGCAGGTATGTGGTGCTTCGAATGTATAAGTGTATATTTTATTTTTATCATTCCTTGCTAGGTCAACAATAGTATCCGTAATAGATAACCTATTTGCAACAGCTCCACCCAGACTATGTCCAGTAATTAAGAAACGATTATCCTCTTTTTTTAACTGTTCAAGTGTTTTACCTGTAACCGTCTGAGCAAATTCAACAAAATAATCACATACATTATATGTTGCATCCTCAAAAAACTGGGTTCCACCATCTAAAATATCTGTAATCCAAAAATCTGACTGTGTTTTTGTTCCCCTTACAATAATGGCAAAAACATTTTTCTCTCCATCATTCATATGCCCAAAACAGCATACTGGTTGGTTAGCATTCCAGCCTGGAGCATAATAGAAAGTCGTGCTATCATATCCAAGAGCAATCAATGTATCTTGGACTGGAGATTCATACCCTCCATCCGAAGCAGTTTTTGCCTCATATATCTCTTTTGACAGTACAGCTGCAGTAAGAGCAAGTTCCCAGTTTATCTTTTCAGATGGCTCATCCAAGAAATTAAAACCTGATTTTATTTTTAGGTAAATATGTTCTCCATCAACGATATAGTCGCTAGCAAAAGGGGCAATTATAAAATTATCATCTTTGCCGTCTGCATACACTGTAGTGACAGTAACGAAGACTGCCAGAATTACAGTTAATACTACTAATGCTGTGCGTTTCATAATATTCAAACCTGATATATCTCCTGACATTCCACAATCATTCCCGTATCTATGTCAAATATAACTTTGCCGCTAAATTCTATTGTATAGTTACTGGTTTTTCCGCCTTGAAACCATGTTTCACCATACCAAGCATGTTCTTTTGTTACATATTCTTCAAATGTTTCCGATTCTACAAAATGGGTATCATGAACAATACAATCTTTTCTAAAAAACAAGCTGCCACGGTAAATAGCTCCCCCGCAAATCCTATCGTCTTCATAGGACTTTATGACCCTTTTTCCACTGCTTTCTGTTTGTATATAACGTCCATCGCCGTCTTCCGGATTTCCATCATCAGACAAAATCCAATCACCATTTTGATAGCTTACTACATTATGAATTGTATCAACGTTTCCGTTTTGATCATATAAAGACAAATCAAACTCATATCCTTCTTCAAACTGCTCAAATATCTCATCAGGAATAACATAAGGATATGTTATAATGCAATTTGTAACTTCATAATAATCACCACAGTCAATAATCTCTGTGCCATTACCATATTCGTCCGCATATACAGACCAGTAAATAGAAGCGCTAGTTAAAAAAGTATCAAAATTAATCGGTTCTATTTTTTCTACTTTGCCTTCCGGATATCTAATCGCCGCCCGATATCCAGCCTTGAATCTTTCCAATTCTTCTTTGGTATATCCATAAGTGTTCACCTGGCTCTCGTCAATTTCTGATGTTATGCTGCTTTTGTCTGCGCTATCCCCAGATATTTGCAAAACATCCTCAATACTTTCCCATGTTTTTTCCTCAATTCCTTTTTGCAAAATATATGTAAGCGGAATACCCATATCATGATGACCTCCAAAAAAATGATCCCATCCAAATTTTTTTCGTTTAGGTGCTTCCGTTACACTGCCACCTATCGCTTTTGGAAATAATGTAGTAAAAATGTCGTTGTCCAAATCCTTTACGGAAAATTCAAGGTCAGTCCCATATCTAGTGGCACTTGCCCAAGGCGGCATATTCGGGACAGAATCATCTACATCTTTAAAGTTAAAAGCATTGGATACCTTTTTAGGATTTATAAACCAGTTTTTCATATAGGTACGTGGTGCCGTTTGAAGAAAATATGGTGCTGCAACAGTATTTACCAGCCAATTGCTCGTACAGGTATGTGGTGCTTCAAACGTGTACGTGTATATTTTGTTTTTATCTCTTCCCGCTAGGTTGAAAATAGTATCTGTAACAGATAGACCATTTGCAACTGCCCCTCCCAGAGAATGACCAGTAATGAAAAAATAGTTGTCTTCTTTTTGTAAATCTTTTATTTTTTTCCCTGTAACATTTTCCGCATATACTATGAAATCAGCACATACACTATTTATAGCTGACTCAAAAAACTCTTTTCCGCCACTTTCTATATCTGTATAAATATCCGCAGCACTATGTGTCCCCCTTACTACAATAACAAAAATATTCTTTATATTTCCATTATCGATATATTGTCCATACCCTAAACATGAGGACGGATGCTTGTATGACCAAACTTCATTTTGATAGCAAGCTTTTATTTTTGTGTATCCAAGGGCTTTCATCGTGTCTTTTATGTCTATGTCTGACCGAGCCGATTCTGAACTGTTTGTTATATAATAAATTTCATCTGACAACACTGCTCCCGTTAAAGCGAGTTCCCAGTTCATCACACCCGAACTATTATTCAGAAAATCAAACCCAGATTTTAATTTCAAATAAATAGGTTTATCATCGGGAATATAACCGCCGCCGATGAAAGGGGCAAAATAATTCTCTTTATCATCGGCATATACTGTAGTAACGGTAATAAATACTGTCATAATCGCAGCTAAAAATACAATTACTGTATGTTTCATAGTTTTCCTTCCAATCAATCTATCTCTATCCAAAGAACAGGGCGTACCGCTGCCATTCCAGACACGTCTTGAACTTGAATTTCATCTGCCTCATAAGATATTACCGCTGCGGAGTCATCTGAAACACCCGGAGATCTGAGCCACCAAATACAGAATCCTTCCCCATATTCTTCCTCCATCTCTGCATATTGTTCTCTAATAGCTTCTTCATCATCATAACCGCTTTCTCTTGCCTGCTCTAAAACGGCTTCCATAAATCTTTCCTTGGCATACTCTGTCAATGGAGGGTATTCAATAATACCAGAGCCTAAATACAATATTGCTTCATCTGCATTCAGTAGATAAACTTCATCTTTCGTTGCGTTTGAATCGTCCGTTTGATACAATATATCTTCTATGTATTCATCACTATTTGTAACTATCCAGCTCCCATCTTCATCCACGCCTGCATAAAGTCCAGGATTTTCTACAGTCTGAGTTATTATCATTTCCTTTTCTTCAGAAGAAAACGCTTCATCTATAAAGTTATCGTTCAGCCACTCCCTTAGTGCACTGTTTTCCCATGTTACATCTTCGCTGTCAGTGTTATAAGCCCTGTATTCCAGACAATATTCACTTATGAGAAATACACAACCATCCTCTTTTTCCAAAACAATCCATTCAATCGGTTCTTTGCCATCAGATTCATCATTATCCTGCTCATAGGTGCCAAATTCTATCGTGTCACCAATTTCAATTTGCTGTTCCGTATATTCTCTTGAAGGCTTTTTCCTTCTTGAAAGGAACAAAAATGCGGTCAAAAACAACAGCGCAATAATAAAACAAATCACTAATATAATAATTATATTAGGAAATTTATTCTTTTTTTTAGCAACTATTGATCCGCAATTGGGGCAAAAAACATCTTTCTTATACAGTTTTGCTCCACATTCACTACAAAATTTTGCCATACAGCTCCTCCCAGCCAAACTCAAAGTTCAAAATCAAACAGTAAAAAACATTTTTGCTTACATATTTTAAGCTTATTTGTATACAAAATACTAATGCGTGTATTCTTCCATAAAAGACACTGGTGAATAATCATTAATCGAATTTCTATACAAATCTAAATATGTCAAATTAGTCAAGCCCGATAATGCGCTTACATCACTTATATAATTGTATGATAAATCCAAGTATGTCAAATTAGTCAAGCCCGATAATGCACTGATATCACTAATGCCATTCCCTTTCAAACGCAAAATTGTCAAATTAGTCAGCTTTGATAATACACTAATATCAATAGGTGAAAATTGATCACTATTAATATCTGACAAATTCAAATTTTCCAGCTGAGGCAATTCCGATAACACACTAATATCAGAAACTATAGTATATGATAAATTTAGGCGTGTCAGCTTTGTTAGCCCCGACAATACGCTAATATCGGAAACTGATGAATTATATGATAAATCCAAAAATGTTAAGTTAGGTAATGTCTGTAAAACACTAATATTATTACTATTAATTCCACTATGTGACAAACTCAGGATCGATAACTGTGGCAATTCTGACAATATGTTAATATCATCAATGTTATTGAACCCCAAGTTCAAATATGTCAGTTGAGTTAGATTTGATAACACATCAATATCGCTAATATTATTGAATCTTAAATTCAAATCTGTTAGTTGCGTCAAATTCGACAACGCACTGATATCACTAATTTCATTACTGCTCAAAATCAAGTTTGTCAACTGAGTTAAATCTGACAACGCACTAATATCAGTGATGTCCTTATTATCCAAATTAAGCTCCTTAATGTCCCACACATCACTTAACATAATATTCCTGTCATTAATCCCTGTTATTTCACGCATAGCGTTCTCCAGGTTTATATCTTTCCAATCCATCACATGATCTGATAGTCCAGATTTCTCCCAAGAAACAGAATCAAACTTATTTTGCATATTTTCTTCAATTTCTGACGCAGTAGTTAAATTTTCCGGGTTATCAACATTACCTAAGCTATTCCTATCCTCAGCAGCGTCTGTGTCATTCAAAATTTCTGAAAGATATTTATATTCATATCGTTCCTCGGACTTACTGCCATCGCTATTATAAGACACATATCTAGTCTTGTTTCCGAAACTGTCATATCCATACTCATATCTCAAAATAAAACTTCCATCACCATTATAACCCGCTTCTTTAATCAAATTACCAGCGTTATCATATTCATATTCTCCCCTGTAATAAACGTTACCATCTTTGTCATACCGTATATTCTCAATCACATTGCCGGCATTATCATATTTATATTTATCCTCACCCCCTCCGGAAATGCTTCCATCATCATTATAGGATATATACTTAATCTGGTTTCCAAAACTATCGTACTCACATTCATGCCAATATAAAATACTCCCATCGTCATTGTAAGTCACATCTTTTATTTCATTCCCAGCACTGTCATATTCATATTCATTCTGTACAGTAATACTTCCATCCGCATTATATAATATGGTCCTAATCCTATTACCAGCATCATCATATTCATATCCGTGGCAAAAAATACGTCCATTTATGTCACAACTTGTTTCCTTAATTTTGTTACCGATAATATCATATTCATATTCATCCCATACAGCAACGCTCCCATCCGCATTATACCGCACTTCTTTAGTCTCATTGCCAGCACTATCATACTCATATTCGTACCACAGAATAACATTTCCGTCCGAGCCATATTCTATCGACTTGATTTGATTACCATTGCTATCATAGCTAAACTCCCATTCTATACCAACACTACCATCTGAATTATATTCCTCTGTCTTGATTTGATTACCCGCACTGTCATACACATACTTATCTATCCGTTCTGAACCATCATCATAATAATAATTAGTCTGCGCAAGTACTATCTTATCATCTATATCTGCCCTAGCGCTTTCACTTTCAATCTCATTACTAGATACTTGCAAAACGTCCTCAATACTTTCCCATGTTTTTTCCTCAATGCCTTTTTGCAAAATATATGTAAGCGGTAGACCCATGTCATGATGACCAAATATATCTCCATAGTTGTAAACTTTTGGAGCTTCTATTACACTTCCGCCTTTCGCATTCGGAAATAGCGTCATAAATATTTGATTGTCTAAGTTTTCTACCACCCTGTTCAAAAATTCCTGATTCAGTTCAGAAATTATATACATCCCTGTAATACCCTCATATAAGTACCTTGAAATATTATTCCCAACCGAAAATTCAAGATCTGTTCCGTATCTAATGGCTCCAACACCTACTGGAACATTTGCAACAAAGTCATCTACATCTTTGAAGTTAAATGCATTTGACATCCCCTGTGGATTCATCCACCAATAATTAAAACAAGTATGCGGTGCCTCAAATGTATAAGTATAGATTTTATTGTTATCATGTCCTGCCAAGTCAACAATAGTACCTGTTATGGACAACCGATTTGCAATCGCTCCTCCAAGAGAATGTCCTGTGATAAAGAAAAAGGTGTCTTCGTTCTTTAAATCTACATCTTTCTCTATAACATCTTCCACAAATTTCATAAAATCATCGCGTACATTAAATGTTGCTTCTTCAAATGTTCTAAAACCTCCATTCAGCACATCCGTCCAAAAATCAGCTCCGCCTTGTGTTCCCCTCACAACTATGGCAAATATATTTTTATACTTTCCATTATCATAGTATCGCTTATATCCAAAACAAGCAGATGGATGCAGGACTGAATATGGATAATAATAATAGCGTGTTGTATCATATCCCAAATCAATCAATGTAGATTGAGCAGTTGACCGTTTTGTTTCCGCCTGATATCCTAAATCATCCAATGCAGATTGAACAGCTGACCGGTTCTCTTTCTCCTTATTTGATTTCAAATTAACTGGGTAATCATAAACCATAGGCTGATCCAATTCCGAATTGACCGACAGTTTATAAACCTCTTTCGACAACACCGCGCCAGTTAATGCAAGTTCCCAGTTTATCATACTTGAATTATTATCTAAAAAATCAAAACCTGATTTTAGTTTTAAATTAATACATTTATCATCAGGAATATATCCACTGGAAAAAGAAGCAGTTATATAATTATTCTCTGCAGCATCAACACGTATTGAAAAAGTCATTATGTTAAATAATGTCATAGAAACAGCCAAAATCATTGAAATTACACGTTTCATAATCTTACTCCCAATCAATTTCTGTCCAGACAGCTGAACATACATCAGTATCCGAGTTTTAAATACAGCACTGTCAATTAATATATTTTTCTTTCAACTTAACCCTGTCAATCTTTCCATTTGCATTCAATGGCAGACTGTCCAAACAAATCACCAAGCTTGGCAACATATACCGAGGCAATAGTGTAGCAAGCTTTTTATTAATTTCACTGCTTGTATATGATTTTCCTTCCAAAAACAAAACAATAAAATCATACATAGGATTGTATAAACAACAACATGATGCAACACCGTCTATGGTTGAAGCAGCCGTTTCAATCTCACCAAGTTCGATCCGATGACCAAGATGCTTAATCTGAAAATCTTTCCGTGAGAGGTAAATCAGTTCATGGTATTCATTGTATTTCACCAAATCACCAGTTCGATATATTTTCTCCTCGTAAGCTTTCTGAAGAGGATTCTGTATGAAAGCTTGTGATGTCCGCTCCGGATCATTGTAATATCCAGCCGCAAGGCAAGTGCCACGAACACACAACTCTCCTACTATGTCTGGCTCTGTCACTAATCTGTCCTGATCATCAAGCACAAGAATTTCTGTATTACGCATTGGTCTGCCAATAGGAAGCGGCTCATCATCACTGAATGGACGATCAACGATATAATAGGTGCAAGCATCAGTAATTTCTGTTGGACCATAAAGGTTAGCATACTGTACATTAGGCAGATGACGGCGCCATAGGTTTAAGGTTTTATTATGCATAACCTCGCCACAAAAAAGTATCCGTTTAAGCGTTTTTGACAAATCTACTGTTTCAAAAGCTTTAGACCACGCCACCTGAGACAGCGCTGATGGCACCCAAAAAATGGTGCTAATCTTATTATCTGCCAGATATTGCAATAACTGCGGTATTTGATGGAACAAGTCTTCCGAAATAATGTGAAGCTCCGCCCCTGTTTTTACCGATGAATAAATATCCAAAATAGAATTATCAAAGTAAAACGGTGCTTGATTGCCAATCGAATCTTTTTCTGTGATATTAAATTGATCTGTTACCCAATCTATATAATCTATGACACTCCTATGTGTAACTGCCACGCCTTTGGGCATACCAGTAGAACCGGATGTGAACAGAACATACAACAAGTCTGTGTCAAGAATACGATCAACAAATTGCGCAGCTTCTATACCCCCCCCCTGTATGTTATTATTAAGTGCAAAGTTTTCGCTCATTTCATTGGTGATATCCTCAAAGCAAAGAACATAACCGCAAAAATCAATTTCTTTCCCCCTGCCGATTTGTTCACTGTTCTCGCGCGTCGCGATAAACATAATCGGCTGCAGAGTGTTTATAATCTTTTCCACGCGTACAAATGGCATATCTGTCGCAATTGGACAGTAAAAACATCCACTGTAGGCTACACCCAAATAAGTCAAAAGCATATCTGTTGACTTTTCCATATAAATTACCACAGGGCATTTTCTTCCCGGGACGATTACTTCAATCTGCTTGGCAATAGATAAAGCCTTTTGGCGGACCTCAGCCCATGTATAAGAACCTTTGTTATCCACGAATGCAATTTTTTCGGGGAAACATCTCGCGGTATATTCAAGCCATTGAACTACACTGTTTTGCATATTATCATATCCTCCATTTCATCAATATATTTACTCGTACTTTCCATAAGCTTCCAAATAATCTACGATATCTTTGACACATACAAATTTCGTAATATCTCGATCTGCGATCTCAATGCCAAAGACATCTTCAAACTCGCTAACAATCTCAACAACGTCAAAGGATGACAAACCAAGGTCAGCCTCTAAAATGGACTGCTCATTAATATCCGTAATTCCCGTATATTGTTCTAAAATTGACTTTATCTGCTCAAACATTTTCTTTTATCCTCCAATATCCAATTTTTTCAAAATATGCTGTGTACTTGCGCAGGTACTCTAACCCTATTTCGCCCCAGGTAAATCCTAGCCGCCGTAAATATTCTTCAGTAAATCGGTTTTCAATACGAATGTTACTGTCATAATTAAGACGGTCATGTTCGTCCAAGTCATTAATAAATAATTCAAGAATGTGTTCCATCCCAGCCTGCCTTGCAGTTCCACGAAGAGCAGAAGCAAACTCTTTTCCAGAAACAACTTGAATGGGATATCCCAACTCGGAAAAATACTTTATAAGTATGTTTAAATACACTACCTTTGTACTGTTAATGTGAAACACAGTGCGATTCTGATCAAAGTGCCGTGCCAAGAGCATAATAGCTTTTGCCGCTTCGTCAATAGGAGTAAATTCCACATACATTCCATCTTCAATCAAATAATCAGGCAACATTCCCAGTTCGAGAACACCTTTAATTCGCTGTGCGGCAGCATTAGTTTTATAGTTTATCTGAAAGACGCCATCACTGGCACGATTAGTCAAGTTTCCCATACGCATAATACAAGCCTGCACTCCATCCCTGACTGACTCCAACACCAGCTTTTCCGCCTCAAATTTACTTCTGGCATAGACATTTTCCAATGGCTGACCTATATATAAACTGTCTTCGTAAAAATGTTTTTCTGTATCACTTACATAGCCATCAAAAACGTCAATGTTTCCATTACCAGACACGCTTATTGTAGAAATATGAATCAGCCTTACTCCACTGTGCTTACAAAAATCTACTATCCGTCTTGTGGTGTCCACATTTACATCATAGAAATACTTATATGATCCATAATGCTTTACACTTGCAGCAGCATTGATGACAGTGTTCGCGTTATCAAGCAGGACTTGGTAATCCCGAGCATTTAAATCAAAATTGTCCTTTTGTAAATCTCCGCAGAAAGTCTGAATTCGCACACCCAACAGAGAAATATATTTTTCTCCAAAATAAAATTTCAGTAATTCTTTAAGACGTTTTTCGCTATCTGCTTGATTTTCCCCACGCACAAGACAATACGCTATACCCTTGTCGTTGTCCAAGTAATCCGCCAGAATATGTATGCCTAAATACCCCGTCGCGCCTGCAAGTAAAATGTTTCCCACTTCTGTTCTGTCAGGAATATACTTTATTTCCGCACGGTTCTTAGCCAATACAGCGTTTACTGCCGTAAAGTCTGTTTCCTTATATGGGACAAGCGACTTATTATCCATTACTGTTGATGATTTTTGATTAGAATTTATCGGATTACTTCCCAATTCTATAAATTCACTCAATTCTCGCACGGTAGGGTATTCAAAAATATTTTGAAGCGAAAAATAAATTTCCTCCGTATGTGCCTGCGCCAGAAACTCAATAGCCTTTAAACTGTCGCCTCCAAGATCAAAAAAGTTATCTTCCCTGCCAACTGGAGAATACTCAAGTACTTTTTCCATTAAAGCTGCCAAACGCCTTTCCAGCTCACTTGCTGGCGCGACAAACTCTTTGGCAAAAGAGATATCATGCAAATCAACCTCTGGCAACGCTTTACGATCAATTTTTCCGCTGGAAGTGAGTGGAAGCTTGTCCAGTCTGGTAAATATGTGAGGCATCATATACCGAGGGAGTTTGTTCCGAATGGCGGATTTAATTTCATCCAAAGTAACCAAATCACCAGACACATAGAATGCGCAGATAAGCTGCCGCCCTTTCTCGTCTTTGCGCACTGATACTACTGCCTGATTGACACCTTCTACACTGACAATTGCGTTTTCAATCTCGCCCAGCTCAATTCGCAGCCCACGGATTTTTACCTGAAAATCATTCCGCCCCACGTAAATGATATTACCATCTTTCCTCCAATATGCTAAATCACCTGTCTTGTAAAGCTTGCCTGAACCAAAAGGATTTTGCACAAACTTTTCATCAGTTAATTCAGGGCGATTAAGATATCCTGCCCCTACTCCGTCACCAGCAATGCATAATTCACCAGTAACACCGACTGGTACAAGGTGCATGTACTTGTCTACAATATAAATTTGAATATTGGCAATTGGACTGCCGATAGTAATATTTCCCGGCTCAACTACCATTGTAGTGACACAAATGGTGGCTTCAGACGGACCATAAAGATTAATCACCTCTGCTGTTTCATTTACACCACGAATTAAAGAAAGAAGTTCTTCCGGAAACACCTCTCCTCCAACAATAAAACGCGTAACATTCTTCCAAACCTTCAGACGAATGCTCCCCCCTATATACTGCTTCAGCTTTGTTGGAGTGGCAAACATAAGCGTTTGCGGATGACTTTCTAACAATTTTTCCAAGCAAGATTGATTATATATTGCATCCTCATCTGCCAAAACAACAGGAATCCCACGAATTAAAGGAATTATTGTCTCTAAAATGGAACAGTCAAATGTATAAATGGTAAAGGCACATGCCGAGCTAATGTCGCGATACCAATTTGCATTAGCTTCGGAGAAATTTAATATCCCACTATGCGTCAATGTACTGAGCTTTGGTGTTCCTGTAGAACCCGATGTTGGAATCACGCAATAAAGATTTTCTCCCATAATCGAATGGATTATCGGTTCTTTTGACAGTAATGCTGTAAGATTTTCTCCCACAATAAAATACTTCGCATTACTTTCCCGCAGTAATGCATCCTTGCGTTGTTGCGGGTAATCCGGATCTATTGGAAGATAAGCCGCCCCTGTTTTGAGTATCCCAAACATAGTTGCAATCAGGTGGCTATCCCTCGGCAGGGCAAAACCTACAATATCTCCAGGCTTCACACCTTTCTCTATTAAACCATTAGCAATGCAATTTGCCTCATCATTCAGCTCTTGGTATGACAAGCTACGATCACAAGCAATAATCGCCGTCTTGTAAGGATTTTTTCTCACTTGTTCCTCAAAAATCTGGTGGACATATTTGTCTTTGGGATAATCAACAACACTATCATTGAAATCTATCAACAACATGTGGCGTTCCGCCTCACTAATGACAGAAAGCTCATAAATTACCTTTCCCTCATCCAACATTTGAGAAAGCAGTAACTTATATCCTTCTATAAATCGCTGAATGGTTGTTTCATTGAAAAGCGCGGTACAATACTCAATCATCAGTACTACATCGTTTTTGCGCGGCATTATGTTTAAAGTAAAGTCATATTTTGATGTGGCTATTGGAATTTGAAGCAGCTCTACTGGCGCATCTTCAAAAACCGTCTCTGTCATTTCTTGATTTTGATACGCGAACATTACATCAAATAGCGGATTGTGATTTTCTGCTGAAATACCAAGTTTTTGTACTAATTCTCCATAAGGGTAACGCTGATGGCTAAGAGCATCCCTTGAAACAATTTTTACTTCTGACAAAAATTGCCCAACCGTCTTTTTACCTTCCGGATACGCACGCAGCGCCAGAGTGTTGACAAACATTCCAAGAGCATTTATAAATTTCCCGTTCCTGCCGCTCGCAGGAGTACCGACTACGATGTCTTCATTCCCGCTAAATTTAGAAAGCAGGATATAGAACGCAGCTAAGTAGTATGCAAACGGTGTGATGCCCAGTTTTCGGCTCTGTCCGCAAATTCTCTTATGCAGTTCAATGGAAATATCATGATATATTGCCGCACCTTCATAGCTCTGATTTGTCGGTCTTGGATAGTCAGTATTCAACTCCAGTACAGGTGGTTTTTCCTTATACATGTTAAGCCAATAATCTTCATCCTCCAGATTATCATGCTCATTCATTGCGAATTCACGATATTGCACAGCGCGGTCTTCCAACTCACGCCCCATATAAAATTCGTTCAGTTCTCGAAGAAATACAGACAATGAGCCGCCATCGGCAATTATATGGTGCATATCCAACAGGACAGTATTTTCAAAATAACCTATCCGCAATAATGGCGCAATTTCCAAATTAAATGGACGGATAAAAGCGGAAATATCGTTGCTGGAAAGCTTCTCTATACGGCATCTGGCGTTATCTTCCCCAACCTGCATAATGGTTCCGTCACGATTCTCAAAATGAGTGCGGAGAATTTCGTAACGGGACACAAGCTTGTCTACGGCATTCTGCAGCCTTGTGGGATCCAGCTTGCTGACTTTGAATGCACAAGGTATATTATATGTTGTGCCTCCGCTCATACTCTGAGCAATATACACTCGCATTTGCGCCTGAGTAGCAGGAATATCCCCTTGGATAATTTCCTCCGCAGCCCGAACTTCCGCTAAATCCAGTTTGCCCGACAAAGCGCCTAGGGTTTCCGATTCAAAAATCGTCTTTACATCCGCAAAGTAGCCCTCTTTCTCTAAAGCGGCAGCTAATTCAATAGCTTTGAGCGAATCTCCCCCTAAGTCAAAGAAATTATCATGCATGCCTACCCGCTCTAATCCAAGTATATTGGCAACAGCGGCGGATACAATATTTTCTGCGTCCGTAGCAGGAGCAATGTATTCAACATCAGATACAGCAACAGATAAATCCACATCAGGCAATGCGTTGCGGTCAGTCTTCCCGCTTGGCGTAGTCGGAAATGCGGTAAGCTTTGTGAATATGTGGGGCATCATATATCGTGGAAGTCTTTCACGAATGGCATCCTTGACTGCGTCCAATTTTACTGGAGCATCTTCCGTATAAAAAGCACAGATAAGCTGCCGCCCTGTATCATCCTTACGAATCACCACCACAGCTTGACTAACCCCATCCACCATGGAAATGGCATTTTCAATCTCCCCAAGTTCAATCCGCAGTCCGCGGATTTTGACTTGAAAATCGTTTCTGCCTACATAGACGATGTTACCGTCTTCCTTCCAATAAGCCAAATCGCCAGTCTTATAAAACCTACCGGAGCCGAATGGATTTGGCACAAATTTCTCAGCAGTCAATTCAGGACGGTTGAGATAACCCACTCCGACACCATCCCCGGCAATACAGAGTTCGCCTGTCACGCCAATGGGAACAGGAGCCATATGCTTATCCATGATGTAAATTTGTGTGTTAGCAATAGGTTTGCCAATTGGAATGTATGAGGCATCCTCAATTTCAAAGGCGGTTGCAGCAACTGTTGTTTCTGTAGGACCATACATATTCATGACTTTTGCAGCCAGATTTCTTTGTAATTCTAAAATAAATGTTTGAGATGGGGTTTCCCCGCCGCATACAATTGTTTTTAAATTACTGACCCTTGATATCACTTCATCATTTAGAAGTAACGCCTTAACTTTTGTTGGCGGGGCTTGAATCATATCTACAGAGTAACTACATAGCAATTTAGCCAGCATAGAAGGTTGTTGTGTTTGCTCTTCATTCGCAAGAAGTATTTCCGAGCCGACTAAAAGTGGATACAGGCTCTCTGTTATAAAAATATCAAAACTAACAGAAGAAACGGATAAAATCTTCTTACAGCCAGCTATTGCATTAAGAGCATGAAAGCCATAAATATAGTTTATAGCATTTTTATGTGTAAGAAGTGTTCCTTTGGGCTTTCCTGTGCTGCCTGAAGTATAAATACAATAGCAAGAAATATCACTTGCCAAATCTAACTCTGGATTTTGAACATTGTTATTTTCCATAAGGCAGGCTATTTCCGCCTGTGTCACAAAAACTTTTGCGCTACTGTCCTCCAGCATATATTTAATACGCTCTTGGGGATAATCCATATCAATTGGCAGATAGGCGGCTCCAGCCTTGAGAATAGCGAACATAACCGGTATCAGGCAACTGTTCCGAGGCAAGGCAAAGGCTACGATGTCGCCTGGCTTTACGCCCCTCTCTATCAAACCGTGAGCAATTCGGTTAGCCTCGCTGTTCAACTCGCGATATGTCAAAGTACGGTCACAGGCAATGACCGCTGTTTTGTCTGCCATTCTCCCCACCTGTTCCTCAAATAGTGTGTGAACACACTTCCCCCGAGGATAATCGGCAGCAGTATCATTAAAGTCCACAAGAAGTTTCTGCTCTTCTTCAGCAGATAAAAGTTTCAATTCACCAATTTTTTTTGTATCACTCAAAATGGCGTCAGACAAAATATTAACAATATGAGAGTACACTCGCTGAATTTCCTGAGCGGTGAATTTATCCGTACGATAGTCTATATGAACACGGAAAGTGCCGACTTTGTCTCGGTCATCAATGTGAACCTGCAGGCTCTCAGTCTGAATGCCACTATGATACCATGCAGTTTCAACTCCACTCTCGGCATCAGTGACAGTAGCATTCTGATAGCTCAATACTACATCATAAAGCTTCTCAATAAAGCCACACTCATGTCGAATTGCTGTCAGTATATCATTATAATGGAACTTCTGATGGCGAAACACAGATAAAACTTCTTCCTGCATAATTGCAAGATTTTCCGCAAAAGTACTATCATACCCAATATGAACCAATATAGGCGCAGAATTGATGAACATCCCCATTGTATGTTTTTCGCGAAAACCGCCACGGTTGAGAATAGGGGTACCGATGTAAAACCATTCCGCATTATCCCTGATCCGACTGAAATAAACAGCAAATGCGGTAAGAAACAAAACAAATGGAGATGTATTGTGTTCCTTTGCATAAGTACGGATTAGAGCCGCATTTTCTATATCAATACAGAATGTTGCCCGGCTGGCAATATAAGAATCACCCGATTTTTCAGAGATATATGTAGGCTCCGGGCATTGTTTAAACTGCTCCAAGAAAAACATTCTATCCTTCTCCCAGCGCCTGCTATGAGCATAATCCTTTTCACCTTCTATATATTCTGAATACGGAAACGCAGTCGGTTCTTTCCCGGATATCAGGGCGCAGAGCTGAGAGGCAATCAACGTAAGCGACCAAGCATCTCCCACTATATGATGACACTTGACCAGGAGACCGCACTGATCAGGCAAAAGGATAATTTGAATTTCGCACAGCGGACCACTAATGAAAACTGGCGTTTTGGCATATTCCTCAGCATAAATAGTGAGGGCATTCTTATTTTCAAAACGCAGGATATTTACGGGCTGAGGTTGAAAGTCTACAATTTCCTGCCTGATTTGACCATCCTGTTCAAACATGCGGATACGCAATGCTTCATTGCGGCGAAAAATTTCATGGACAGCATGAGTAAGCTCATCTGCACTATGCAGTCCATTCAAAAGCACACTGCCACATATTACAGCTACCGCGCCGCCTGCATATTTCTCAGTCTCATAGATTAGTTTTTGTGAATTTGATAATTGCAACATTCGACCGTCTCCTAAGATTGGCATTAAACTGTGAATATCTGTCTTTTTTCAATCTTTATGCCATATTTTTATTTTCTTTTTATTTTCTTTGTTGTAGTCTTCTCAAATGGCGTGTCACGAAATAACACACGCTGTATATGCTGATAAGATGGCAGGCTCTTGTTAAGTACCATGACGCTTTCCCGAACGCCTTCCTGTTGTTCTGCGTAAATTTCTGCTACCAGGACACCATCTTTTTCTGACACAACTACTTCCAATATATTGGGAAGTGCCAACAGTTTGTTCTCCAGCTCCTCTGGAGAGACATTTTTGCCGTTGCTTAGAATGATAAGGTTTTTCTTTCGGCCAGTAATATAAATAAAGCCGTCATCGTCTATGTATCCTAAATCACCGGTATGAAACCAGTTATCAGACATAACTTCCTTTGTAGCGCCGTCATCCTGATAATATCCCAACATAACATTATCACCCTGAACACAGATCTCTCCATCTATAATCCTGACTTCGTTACATGGAATCGCCAGTCCAATACTGCCAGAGCGAATATATCTGTTGCGGTTGACCGCCACCACAGGAGCACACTCAGTAATCCCATAACCATTTAAAATCAGAATACCGATATCATCCATACCGTCGATGTATTCCTGACGAATGGCAGCTCCACCTGAAATAAGTAAATCAAGATTCCCCCCAAAGTTGTCCAATATGGATTTGAACAGCTTACGGCGCAAATCAATTCCGAACTTTCGGAGGAAATTGCTAATGCTTATCATTCGCCGCAGGAGCTTGTCTTTCCCCTGGTCTTTTGCAGTTTTCCATATGGTTTTGTACATCGTCTCCACATACAGAGGGACAAGACACATATTTTGTGGGCGAAAGTTCTTCATATCGCCTTGGAAAGTACGCAGGCTGCGATTAATCCAAATAGGAACATGGTAGACCAGCATAACCAATACCCCTGCGGTAAGGGAAAATGTGTGGTGGAGCGGAAGTGTCAAAAGGGATGAGCCTGAAAAGGTAACATTCTGGCAGGAAGAAATAGCATCCACCATAAGCGCCTTTTGTGACAGCATAACTCCTTTGGGTTTTCCGGTTGTGCCGGATGTAAATATGATTGCACACATTGCTGATTCGTCTGTCTGAATGTCAACAGAACCGCCATCCGCCAAAATCGTTGAAAAAGTATTCAGCGAAAGGATATGCCGTACCACCCCTCCTTGACTTATATGCTTGGCAGTATCGGCATAATTCTCCGCATATACAAGAACATCCACTCCGGCAAACTCCAAAAGCTGAATAATGTCCTCATCAGATAGCTCCTTGTCAATGGGAACAATGATATTATCGCTCAAAACAGTGGCAAAATAGGTAAGAATCCACTCATAACTATTTTCACCCAGCACGGCAATCTTAACGCGCTGAAAGCCTTGTCGTCTGAGATAGGCCGAAAGAGCTTCTATGTCATGTTTGAATTGGGTATATGTTATGCTGACCACTTCATCACCGCGCTGAAACTGAAACGCAAGCTGAGCAGGAAATTCCTTAGCATTTCGGTCTATCAGTTGACGTAAGGATGTCAATTTCGGCTGAGGGTAATGAGGGTAAGAATGTTTCGTAGACATCTTTTTCAATCTCCTTTATCCTACATAATAATAAAAAAGGTTTACAGTATGCTCTTTTTATTTCTTATTTCTCTTGCATTTTTGTTTTCTTTATCCTTCTCTTTGCCAGATAGCTTAAAAACAGTAAAAAGAATAAAGATATATAACCAAGTCCTGCTGTCATATCTGTTGCTTCTGTTCTTGGGATAGTGCTGATTATTGAGATAACTGCTAAAAATGTACTTATTGTTAGACTGTTTCTGAAAATAACATAATATTTAGCATTATCCAAACATTTGTAATAAGGTATTGTTCTTCGCTTTATAGGACAAATGTCTAAAGGCAGTCCAAATATGTTTGCAATGATAACAAAGTGTAATAAAATACCGACAATTAACCAAATTTGCGTTATATGGAATATTACCCCAATAAGCGCTACCAATGACTTATCTTCAATAAAGTTTGTGTTCCCATACCATATGTATTCCATTCCATAATAATAAGGATAAAGCTGTTCTGGAAATGCCAAATATATTACCGCAACAATTATCCATAATATCGCCACTAATATCAAAAAAAATGAAATAATATAAATTCCGATTGAATGAGACGAAAACCTATGAAGCTTTTTGTCTTGGGATGGCAAAACCATCTGAGGATTATACGCTAATTTAACAAAATGAATAGTAATATATGTAAGTCCAGCTATCAATATAGCAGCAAGCCACCTTCCTGCAAACAGTTCTATCAGACAAATAATAGCGGTCAACGAAATCAAGAGAATGTTTTCCTCTTTATAAGGTTTTAGAAGCATCAAAAGATGTACTGCGGTCATTAAAAAGAACACTAACTTATAAAAAAATCCATGTACACTAACTAAAAAAAGAAGGTTAATTGCAATGTTGATAATTAGCCATATGCGGCATCCTTTTGTATAAGAGTGTAAAGGTGGTGTTAATTTCATAATTATATCTCCTTGTATTAATAAGTTTTAGGCAAACCTTTTTGCCATTTTGGAGGAATGGTAAACCCTCTTGAAATTTCTTTTGTAGTTTTATCAAAAAGTGTACTTTTTGACATTATTCGATTCCTTGAAACAGGAGCTTAATGTTCCCCAAGAAATTCTAAAAATATCCGTCAAAAGTTGCAAAAAATGTTGATTTTTACCCCTTATTGTGATAAATTAGCATATGTAATAAACTATCAAAAAGTACACCTTTTGACATCTCTCATTCTTTGCGTGTCAGCCTGTATTCCCTCAATCTGCGGTAAAATGTTGATTCACTCATACCACATTGTTCTAAAGCTTTTTCAAAT
>CANQHZ010000025.1 GCA_947623805.1 uncultured Lachnospiraceae bacterium
ATTATTGTGATGATATGGCTGTATTTCTGCATGTATATATTTTTCTGCGGGGCGCTGGTGAATAAGTGGATTTTTGAGCGGGAGGTTGAGGTCTGATTTGCGGCGGGCGTATTAAATTGTTAAGATTTATTTTTTTAATTGCTTTTAGATTGGTGTGAGAGTATATTTTATATATGATAAGCATTTAAAAGTCTTAAAAAGGATTTGTGAATGGGTTAAACGGAGGAGAGGGATTATGAAAAACAATATGAGATTTTTGGCATTAGCTTTGACAGGCATACTGGTGCTGAGCGGTTGTTCTTCGCAGGAAGCGTCAAAGACAGACGAGGACAGCCTTGAAACTATTGAATTTGGCGAGCCGGGTATGGAAGATGGTGACGGAGAGGAAACGAGAGAAACGTCAGAGGAGCAGACGGACGAGGAACAGGCGCGGACAGATGAGAGCGCGGAGACTTTGGATGCAGAGGCAGGACAGGCAGAGGCGCCTGCGGTTTCAATAAAGCAGAGCGAGGAAAAGAAAATATATGACGACACGGGGGAAGTCCTGCTCGTGACAGAAAGCCATGCGATTGTTGAGATTACCTCTGATGGATTTGATGCCCTTAAGAAAACGGTCGAGGGTTATTATGGAAAAGACAATACTGATACAATAGATGACATGACGGAGGAGGCGCAAAATCATCTTCAGGGACTGAAAGAACTGGATGGCTATGATGTATCGCCGTTTCCGACTTACTATATGGATAAGACATCCAGCCTTGAGAGAAGTGACAGCAGTGTCATAAGCTTTTCGAATATGGATTATGAGTATTGGGGAGGGGCGCATGGCAATTATGCTACTTACGGATATACGGTCGATGTGGAAAGCGGCAGCGAATTAAAGTTTGAGGATATAATCACTGATATGGAGGGATTTCGCGCAGAGGCAGTGCCGTATGTGACAGACAAGCTTGATGAGGATTATGGCGATGGACTTTTCCCAGAATATGCCGAGACTGTAGGCAGTACGTTTGGCGGAGAGTATGAGCCTAGCTGGTTTCTGAACGCGACGGGAATTGTCATTGTGTTCCAGACCTATGAGGTAGGACCTTACGCGATGGGACAGGCGGTTGTCACATTGCCGTATTCGCAGTTTGGCAAATATATGAATGAAAAATACCTTGCGCCGAAGGGTGAGCTTGTGGCAGGCGTTTCCGCAAATATGGATATGTCGGCGTTTCTCGGAGAGAGCGGAGAGGTTTCACTCAATTCGATAAATAATGAGTATGACGTAAACGAGGTGCTGATAGTCGCCGGAGCGGCGAGCGAGCAGGTCTCAAACAGCGGCTATCTTCAGGGCGCGTATGTGGTGAGAAATGCGCAGGGCAGGATTTTTATGATTGTTTCCGCAGATAAAAATTCCTTTGTCTATGAGATTACGGGCGGAAATGTCACAAAGTGCGACGAGCTTGTGGATTCTAGGGTGATTGGTGAAAATGTAGGTACAGACAAGCTTAGCTTTAGCGTGGATTTGAAGATTTTAGGCACATATTTTTCCGATATGATATATAAGCTTACGGATGACGGAAAGCTTGAGCAGACAGAGGAGATATTTTATACAAACATTGATAAGCGGTATGTCACGCTTGAATCGCAGTATGTCATGACAGTAATGAAGGAACTGCCCGTAGTGCAAAGCGGCGGGGAAAATAAGCTTGCGGTCGGCACGAAGCTTTATATCACGGGCACAAACAATAAGGATAAGGCGTATTTTGAGATTGTCAAAGATGACGGCAAGGGCGGTATCGAGTTTACGGGAGACAACGGCGAGATTGATTTTTCCATAGAACAGTCAGGAAGCGGCAGGACACTATATATTGACGGCGTTTCCGAGCATGAGTATTTTGATAAGGTGCCGTATATGCAATAGTGAAATTTATGTTGACAGAAATATGAGACTACGTTTATACTATGTATAAACGTAGTCTCGTTTATATAGCGAATGTATGTAATTTCAGAGAGGGGTGCCGCCAATGACTACGCAAATAAAAGCATGGGGCAACAGCCAGGGGGTAAGACTGCCAAAAGAATTGCTTTCTTTAGCCGGAATACAAAATAATGATATTCTTGATGTGGAGGTCATTGATGGGAGTATTGTGTTAAAAAAAGCAGGTTTTAAACACATGACTTTGGAAGAACGCGCGCAGGAATATGGTGGAAAGCTTGAGCCATATGATGAGTTTGACTGGGGAGAGCCAGTAGGACGTGAGAGGTGGTAGAAATGGCGGTTGAGCAGGGGAGTGTTGTCGCAATTGAGGGATTAAAGGGTAATTTTTTAGTTGTCAGCAAAAATTTTTTTAACGCAACAGAGCAGGCTATAGTGTGTCCGATAGTTAATGATACACATTTAAACCCGCTGCATATTGCGATAAATTCAGGAAGCGTGAATGGAATTGTCATGTGCGAGCAGGTAAGGATGGTAGATTTACGATGCAGGGGATATAAAAAGACGGGTGAAATCTCTTATTCAGAAATGATTAATATAGTAGATGCAATTCAGGGGATTTTTGACTATTATTGATTTGAGGGATTTGTGAAAATAATATGAAAAATTATTCCTTGACATTTCTAGCTTAATGGCATAAGATGTTTCTTAGATGTTTTAAAAAATTTTAAATAATAAGACAAATGCAGTGAGGGTGCAAAGTAGCGTTATGCTTTCTGCCAGAGAATGGAGGCCATCGGCTGTAAGCCTCCTACAGTTCAGGCATAACGGCGAATTTCCCACCAGAGCAGTCTTTTTGAAATGTGTGCGCAAAATTCACATTGTAGGAAAGAACGTGTCGGCACGTTACGCCGCCAATGAGTGTATGGCATTTTATCATAGATGCCTTAAATCAGGGTGGTACCGCGGTTTATTCGTCCCTTTCAGCTTAGTGCGTGCTAGGCTGAGAGGGACTTTTGTATTTTACGAGAATGGAGGATTTATTGATGAAAGAAAGGTTAGAAAAGCTCAAGGCGGAGGCAATCCGCCAGATTAATGAGAGCGAGGCGCTTGACAAGTTAAATGAAGTCCGCGTCAATTTTCTTGGTAAAAAGGGCGAGCTTACGGCGGTTTTAAAGAGCATGAAGGATGTAGCCCCCGAGGACAGACCAAAAGTCGGGCAGCTTGTGAACGAGGCGAGAGAAGAAATCGAGAAGGTTCTCGATGAGGCAAAGACAAATATGGAGAGGAAGCTGCGCGAGGCAAAAATGGCGGCGGAGGTTATAGATGTGACACTTCCGTCACAAAAAAGCAACATGGGACACCGCCACCCAAACACTATAGCGCTTGAAGAAGTAGAGCGCATTTTCATAGGAATGGGCTATGAGGTTGTGGAGGGGCCCGAGGTTGAAAAGGATTATTACAATTTCGAGGCGCTGAACATTCCCGCAGACCACCCCGCAAAGGACGAGCAGGACACATTTTATGTAAACGGTGATATACTTCTTAGAACTCAGACGTCAGGCGTACAGATACATGAGATGGAAAAAGGCAGGCTTCCGATTAGAATGATTGCCCCAGGGCGCGTGTTCAGGGCAGATGAGGTTGACGCGACACATTCGCCGTCTTTCCACCAGATAGAAGGGCTTGTGGTTGACAAAAACATAACCTTTGCGGATTTAAAAGGTACGCTTGCGGAGTTTGCAAAGGAGCTTTTCGGCGAGGGCACAAAGGTAAAATTCAGGCCGCATCATTTTCCGTTTACAGAGCCGTCTGCGGAGATGGACGTTTCGTGCTTTAAGTGCGGCGGCAGCGGATGCCGTTTCTGCAAGGGCGAGGGCTGGATCGAAATCCTTGGCTGCGGAATGGTGCATCCAAAGGTGCTTCGTATGTGCAACATTGATCCCGAGGAGTATTCGGGCTTTGCTTTTGGCGTAGGCTTGGAGAGAATCGCGCTGCTCAAATATGAGATCGACGATATGCGTCTGCTTTATGAAAATGATATAAGGTTCTTAAAGCAGTTCTAATAATGGATAGATAGGAGAGAATTAAAATGAACACACCGTTATCTTGGATCAAAGAATATGTGCCTGAGCTTTCGTGCGGCGACAAGGAATACTGCGACGCTATGACGCTTTCAGGCACGAAGGTCGAAGGACACGAGCGCCTTGACAAAAATCTTGAAAAAATAGTGGTAGGGCGAATTGACAAGATAGAGCGCCACCCTGACGCAGACAAGCTTATCATCTGCCAGGTAAATGTGGGCGCAGAAACAATACAGATTGTGACTGGCGCGCCGAATTTAAGCGAGGGCGACTATGTGCCTGTAGTGCTTGACGGAGGAAAAGTCGCGGGCGGACACGACGGCGGTCCCCTGCCAGAAAACGGCATAAAAATCAAGGCTGGAAAGCTGCGCGGAGTAGAGTCAAACGGCATGATGTGCTCTATCGAGGAGCTTGGTTCGAGCAGGGATATGTACCCCGAAGCCCCCGAAAACGGAGTTTATGTATTCAAAAAAGAGGTTGAGCCCGGCACTGATGCTGTAGAGGCGCTGGGACTTCATGATACGGTTGTCGAGTATGAGGTCACTTCAAACCGTGTTGATTGCTACAGCGTACTGGGTATAGCAAGGGAGGCGGCGGCAACCTTTAGAAAGCCGTTTGTGCCGCCTGTAGTGGAGATTAAAGGGAGCGGCGACGACGTAAACAATTATATTTCCGTGGAAGTAAAGGACACTGATTTATGCCCGCGCTACTGCGCAAGAGTCTGCAAAAACATCAAAATCGCGCCCTCGCCCGAATGGATGCAGAGAAGGCTTGCGGCAAGCGGCATCAGACCCATTAACAATCTGGTGGACATTACAAACTACGTGATGATGGAATACGGTCAGCCCATGCACGCGTTTGATTTAAGCACTGTAGCGGGAAATAAGATAATAGTAAGGCGCGCCAATGATGGCGACGAGTTCCAGACGCTTGACGGGCAGATGAGAAAGCTTGACTCAGACGTGCTTATGATTTGCGATGCCGAAAAGGAAATAGGCATAGCGGGCATTATGGGCGGCGAGAACTCAAAAATCACAGATGACGTGAAAACGGTGCTTTTTGAGGCGGCTACATTTAACGGCGCGAATATCAGGAAATCAGCAAAGCGCATCGGGCTTAGGACTGAGGCGTCAGGCATTTTTGAAAAAGGTCTTGACCCCAGGAACGCGGAGGACGCGATAAACAGGGCGTGTCAGCTTATCGAGTTGCTTGGCTGCGGCGAGGTTGTAGATGGCATGGTTGATGTCAAAGTGCCTTTGAAAGAGCTTAAGCAGGTCGCGTTTGAGCCTGAAAAGATAAATAAATTCCTTGGCACTGATATTTCAAGGGAGGAAATGCTTGAAATATTTGAAAGGCTTGAAATCGCATATGATGAAAATACAAATATGCTGACCGCTCCGTCGTTTAGGCAGGATATAGAGTGCTTTGCGGATATTGCGGAGGAGGTCGCAAGATTTTACGGATATGACAAGATACCGACGACGCTTCCGAGCGGAGAGGCTACGACGGGCAAGCTTACCTTTAAGCTTAGAATAGAGGAGAAAGCAAGGGACATAGCGGAATACTGCGGATTTTCGCAGGGCATGTGTTATTCGTTTGAAAGTCCCAAGGTATTTGACAAGCTGCTTATTCCCGCAGACAGCCCGCTTAGGCAGACAGTGACTATTTCAAATCCGCTGGGCGAAGACTTTTCAATCATGAGGACTATTTCGCTGAATGGCATTCTGACATCACTGTCAACTAATTATAATAGAAGAAACAAAAATGTACGTCTGTACGAGCTTGGAAATATTTATATTCCAAAGAGCATTCCCGTAGTGGATTATCCTGACGAGAGAATGCAGTTTACGCTTGGAATGTACGGTGATGGCGATTTCTTTACAATGAAAGGCGTTATCGAGGAATTTTTTGAGAGTATCGGCATGCGGAAAAAGCCAAAATATGACCCTAATGCGGGAAAGAGCTTTTTGCATCCGGGGCGTCAGGCGCTTGTAAAATATGGAGACATTGTTGTCGGATTTTTGGGAGAGCTTCACCCTGATGTGGCGGACAATTACGATATGGACACAAAGGTGTATGTGGCAGTGCTTGATATGCCAGAAGTAGTTAAGCTTGCATCGTTTGACAGGAAATATGAGGGTATTGCGAAATACCCCGCCGTGTCGCGCGATATCAGTATGGTAGTGCCTAAAAAGGTGCTTGTGGGCGATATTGAGGACGTGATTGACCAGCGCGGAGGCAAGATACTTGAGGACTACCAGCTGTTTGACATCTATGAGGGCGCGCAGATTAAGCCGGGCTTTAAGTCGGTCGCATATTCGATTACGTTCAGAGCAAAGGACAGGACATTGGAAGACAATGATGTGTCTGGGGCTATGAAGAAGATTTTGAACGGTCTGGAGGCGCTGGGAATAGAGCTTAGGGGATAATATGGAAGAATTGCTAAAGAAAGATTTTTATTTTGAGCTTCCCGAGGAGCTTATAGCCCAGGACCCGCTTGAGGACAGGTCGGCGTCAAGGCTTATGGTTTTGGACAGAAAGACAGGGGCGGTCGAGCATAAGGTGTTTTCAGATATACTTGATTATCTTAATGCTGGCGACTGCCTTGTGCTGAACAATACAAAGGTAATACCCGCAAGGCTTATGGGCGTAAAGGCAGAAACGGGCGCGGCTATAGAGGTGCTTTTGCTCAAACGTCGTGAAAACGATGTGTGGGAAACATTGGTAAGACCCGGGAAAAAGGCGAGAGTTGGTGCTGTAATAAGCTTTGGAGACGGGGCTTTGACCGGTGAAGTCATTGACATAGCGGACGAGGGTAACAGGCTGATAAAATTTTCATATGAGGGCATTTTTGAGGAAGTTTTGGATAGGCTTGGAGAGATGCCTCTGCCGCCGTATATCACACATAAGCTTGCAGATAAAAATCGCTATCAGACAGTCTATGCCAAATATGAAGGCTCTGCCGCCGCGCCGACGGCAGGACTTCATTTTACAAGGGGGCTTTTAAAAAAGGTTGAGGATAAAGGCGTAAGGATAGCTTATGTCACGCTGCATGTGGGGCTGGGGACGTTTCGCCCCGTAAAGGAGGACAATCTCTTGAACCACCATATGCATTCGGAGTATTATGAAGTGACTGACGAGGCGGCGCAGATTATCAACAGTACAAAGGAAACGGGCGGCAGTGTGATATGCGTAGGCACTACAAGCTGCCGCACCGTGGAGAGTGCGGCGGACGATGCGGGAAAAGTGCGGGCAGGCAGTGGAAATACGGAGATTTTTATTTATCCCGGATATAAATTCAAGGTGCTTGACAAGCTGATAACCAACTTTCATCTGCCGGAGTCAACGCTTATAATGCTTGTGTCTGCGCTTGCGGGGCGCGAGAATGTGCTTAACGCATACAAAACGGCAGTTGAGGAGAAATACAGATTTTTTTCTTTTGGAGATGCTATGTTTATAAGTTGACATATCCTGCTTATTGGGATAAACTAAAGTTAGTTATTATTCCAAACACGGGCAAAGGAGCAGAGGCGTTATGGTAGAGAGAAGAAGTAGCAAGAGAACAGAGTTAAAGTCAAAGCTGCTGGTTAAGCGTGTAGCTTCCGGTGAACAGCAGGAAATTGATGTTGAGGTTATGAATGTGTCCAGGACGGGTATAGGCTTTTACTGCGACGAATTGCTTGATATGGGGACTGTATATGAGGCGTATCTGACTATTTGGACTAAGGAAATCATTCATGCGTTTATAGAGATTGTCAGGATTGAAAAAAAGCCTGATACTTTTGAATATGGCGGATTGTTCATCGGTATGCCTGAGATTGACTTGCAGAGAATTGATGTGTACAATGTGGTGGCGGATGCCACTAAGCACGAAAATAATGACTGATATATTGTGATGAAGACAGTAAATGGTTTTGTTTGAAATTAAGCTCTAAGGCTGCCCGGCTGATTGGTCGGGCTGTTTTTAGTGCTGATTTTGAGATGACAAGGCGGCACGGAGGATATTATGAGTTCGAGAGTTAAAAATATGACGGAGGGAAAGCCTGCGCCTTTGATATTGTCGTTTGCGTTGTCGCTTATGGCGGGCAATGTATTCCAGCAGCTTTATACTGTGGTTGATACTATGGTGGTCGGAAAGGTGCTTGGTGTCAATGCGCTTGCTGCGCTCGGCGCGTCTGACTGGTTTAATTGGCTTATGCTTGGCGTTATACAGGGATTTACGCAGGGCTTTGGCATCATGATGGCGCAGGAGTTTGGAGCGGGACATGAAAAGAGGCTAAGACGTGTCGTAGGTAATTCGGTATGTCTGTCTGTATTGGCGGTTATTGTGCTTGTAGCTTTGGGACAGCTTTTTGCCGAGCCTGTGCTAAGGGTTTTGAAGACGCCGGATGACATTATCGGCGGTTCGCTGCTGTATCTTAGGATAATGTTTATGGGTATTCCGATAGTGATGCTTTACAATCTGCTTGCAAGCATTCTGCGTTCGCTTGGTGATGGGAAGACGCCGCTTAATGCTATGATTGTAGCGTCGTTTACCAATATTGCGCTTGATTTGCTTTTTGTGATGGTATTTCATTGGGGGATTGCGGGTGCGGCTGCGGCGACGTTGATTGCGCAGCTTGTTTCGAGCGTTTTTTGTATTTATCATATCAGGAAGATAGAGATACTTTCGTTTGTGAGGTCTGATTTCGGGCTTCATGGGGATATGACGGGGAAGATTATGTTTCTGGGACTTCCGATGGCTTTTCAGAATGCGATTATTTCTGTGGGCGGTATGATTGTCCAGTCTGTGGTGAATGGTTTTGGTGTTATTTTTATCGCAGGATTTACGGCGACGAACAAGCTTTACGGGCTTCTTGAGATAGCGGCGACTTCATATGGGTATGCGATGGTTACTTATGTGGGGCAGAATTTGGGCGCGGGCAAGGTGGAACGCGTGCGTAAGGGAGTGCGTGCGGCAGTTGGGATTGCGATTGTGACGTCTGTTATTATTGCGGCGGTTATGTTGATTTTTGGAAAGGTAATTTTGGGGCTGTTTATTTCGGGTTCGGCGGAGGTGTTTGAGCAGACGCTTGCTGTGGCGTATTTTTATTTGGCTGTGATGAGTGTGTGTCTGCCGATACTTTATATTTTGCATGTGACGCGGTCGGCTATTCAGGGTATGGGAGATACTGTGCTGCCTATGATGTCGGGTGTGGCGGAATTTGTGATGAGGACGGCTACGGCGCTTATTTTGCCTAGGCTTGTGGGGCAGGATGGGATTTTTTTTGCGGAGATTATGGCTTGGTTGGGGGCTGATGTGATTTTGGTGGGGAGTTATTTTGTGAAGGTGAAAGGGTTGCAAGGGCAGATGAGGGGAGAGATGGATTGATTGTAGTGGATTGAAATGAGGACGAAACTGCCTGATATAATGCCGCGCCGCGCTGTGGCTGGGAATGTGAAATTTTCTAATGCAATGCATTTAGGTGTTTTAAGGCGGTCGCGGCCGTCGGGAGGCGACGTCCGTGTCGCCGCCCGACTAAAATCGGCGTCCGTGCCGATTTTGCCGCTTGGTTTCGAGCATTGCATAAGAAAATTGCACATTCCCGACCAAGGCGTGGCGCGGCATTATATCAGGCAGTTTCTGGTTGTTGGTGGGATTTTTGGTTTTTTAGTTGCCTGAATTTTATATTATTGAGTAGAGCTTCGTAAACATTTAGACTTGTTAAATAATGGAGGGAGAGGATAAAAATGGGTAGAGCTGGTTCGGGAGGGCATCATTCGTCGCATCGCAGTGGGGGGCATCATGTGAGTAGGTCGTCGAGTAGTCATAGGTCTTCAAGCAGTCATAGGTCATCGAGCAGCAGTGTAAGGCGTAGTAGTAGTTATAGGAGGAGTTATAGTCATGGGCGGGTTTATAGTCGTGGTTATGGCGGTTCGTATAGTTATCAGAATGGTGGTTCTGGCGGTAGTATTGGCAGAATGGGCAGGATTGCGGGGAGTATTGGTTTTGCTATAGTATTTATTTTTTTGATAGAGGTAGTTTTTATTTTTGGACAGATATTTGAAGGCAGCGGGGGTGCGAGTACGGTAAAGCGGACTAAGATTAAGGATTGTCCGCCGTATGTTGATGATTGTATTTTTGATGAGCTGGGCTGGTTTGACGATGAGCGGGAAACGGAGGCGGGCTTAAAGAATTTCTGGGAAAAGACAGGGGTGCAGCCTATTGTATATTTAAGGGGGTATGACGAGAATTTAAAAAATGATACCCAAAAGGAGGACTGGGCTGTTGATTATTTTGAAACGGAAGGTTTTAATGAAAATGCGTTTTTGTTTGTCTACTTTGCCGAGGAGGACGCGGACAATGATGTGGGGTATATGTGTTATGTGAGCGGGTATGAGGCAGATGCTGTGATGGATGATGAGGCTGTGAATATTTTCTGGGATAATATTGACAACTACTGGTACACGGATTTATCGACGGATGATATGTTTGAAAGGGTTTTTGACAATACAGCAAATAGAATAATGGGTGGTTCTGTGATGATTAGAAACAATGTAGCTTTTGTTTTGGGAATTGCCATTTTGCTTATTATAGTCAGCGTTATTATTTATATGTGCCGTAAAAAGCCTGCTGCCGCTGCGGTTACAGACAGTGCCGCGGCAAGTCAGACGGCTTATAATGTTGGCGCTGGGGTTGATGGCGGCAGCAGTACAAATACGGGTAACACATATAATGCAGGCGGTATATACGGTACAGGCAGCGTAAGCGGCACAGATGGGAATGCGCCGCAGAATGATATATCAGGATTTACGGATAAGTATTGACAAGGACACAGGAAGGATTATTGATTATTCGATAATTTCAGCATTGTCGGTGTCGTAAATTAGCATTGCCTGTGTGTTTGTGAGTCTGATGTTTGCCTTTAAGGGGAAAGCAGCTTTGCCTTTTTGCTCGCCGTCAGGACAGTGTACATCAAGCTTTGTGTCAATCAAGCCCAGATTATTTGTAAGATTATTGGCGAATATAACGCTGCCTGCGCTGACGCCTATAACTATTTTGTCTGCTCTGATATATGCCATTAAAGTGTTATTAAAACCTGTTTCGTTTATTCTTTGCAGCAGGTATTCCGTTCTGCCGCCGCATATATACACAACATCATACTGTATTATTTCATCATATGCCATTCCTGCGTGGAGGTCGCATACTGTGATATTTTTTGCAGGTATGCCGCATTTCAACAGGTCGTTCATACATTTTGGAAGTACAGCGATTGCGTCTGCGTCAACAGCGGCGGTGGGGATAAATAAGGCTTTTACGCACATCATATCCTTGCGGATAAGCTTTACAAAAAAGTTTTTCAGGCTTTCAGTTTCCAAGCCTGCGGAAGTCAGCATAACTTTCATAACACACTCCATTCAAAGTTGATTAAAATTTTAATAACGGCATCTTACATTTCAGCAAGCGTATAAATTATTCAGCCCAATTCATTTCGGCATCTGTAATGCCTTGTTTTCTACATTCATGGCAGACATAATCCTTTTCAGCCTGATTGCCGATATGGTATTTTAAAATTTTGTTCTTGAAGACAATATATTTTTCATTAGCGGCTTTAAAATCGACAAACCAATTTCCGCCTTTGTCTGCGTCGGCAATCATCACTTTTGAGATAAGGCTTGGGAAATCCCGCTTTGAGCTTGTAAAAAACAGGGCAGTCCAGTATTTTGGCTTTCCGCCCGCGTGCCACAGTTCGATTTTGTGTACTGTGATAAAGTCCAAAATACTGTCATCATCAATGCTTTCTTTGATGAGTATGCCCTCGTAGAGCTCGTTTTTCTTTTCGGCTACGGCGTTATTGCCGCAAAGGTGGGTTTCTTTTATGCTGTTTAGCGACAGCTCGTCTTTAACTAAAATATCAATCGGACAATTAAATGTCTGTCCCAAAATCAACAGTTTATCAAGCTCAGGCAGCGCGATGTCGGCTTCCCATTTTGAGATAGACTGTCTGCTCACGCCGCATATATCTGCAAGCTCCTCCTGCGTCATTTTTGCGGCTTTACGCAGTTCTATTAGTTTTTCTGAAAGCTTCATAAAAATTCTCCTTTTTTGGCATGTCTGTGGTTGAGGCTCATGTATAAATTTAATTTGTGCTGCTGCCGCCTGTTGCATTATGTGTATATTATAATAAAATTTTTAGCGTATTTCTATCAATCTGCCGTTGCTTTTTGGCAACTTCCGGGCGCGTTTGATTTAAAAATGCAGAAAAGATTGTATATTGCCATTTATTATGGTAAACTAAGTATAATCTGCGGTATTATTTATGGAAAAAATAAAAAATATAGGAGTGAAAGTTAAGATGATAATAGTAAATACGGATTATATTTCAGGCAAAGAAACGGAAATGCTGGGATTGGTGAAGGGCAGCACGATTCAGAGCAAAAATATCGGGCGCGATATCACGCAGAGTTTTAAAACGCTTGTCGGTGGCGAGCTTAAAGCGTACACTGATATGATGAATGACGCACGAGAAATTGCGACAAAGCGAATGATTGAGGAAGCGCAGAGGCTTGGGGCTGACGCGGTTTTGAATGTGCGGTATGCGTCGTCTGCCGTTATGGCTGGGGCAGCGGAAGTGATGGCTTATGGTACGGCTGTAAAGTTTACAAATTAAAATATGGGAAGATAGTGCGGGAAATACTTCTAAGATACCAAGAAACGCCGTTTTAGAAGCATTAAGTTTTACAATAATTTGAGCCGCTGAAGTAATATGGAGGAATTAAAATGGGAAAAATTTTTAAGTTTAATCAGGATGTTGATACGGACCAAATAATTGCGTCGCAGTATCTTTTGTTTCCGACGATTGATGAGATGAAGGCGCATGCTTTTGAGTCGCTTGACGCTGATTTTGCAAGCACTGTAAAAGAGGGCGACTATGTTGTCGCTTCGGAGAATTTTGGCTGCGGTTCGTCGCGCGAGCAGGCGCCGAGCGTGTTAAAGGCGCTTGGAGTGAAAGCTGTAGTCGCTAAATCATTTGCGAGGATTTTTTACAGGAATGCAATCAATATAGGGCTTCCAGTAATTGTGTGCAAGGATTTGTATGACAATGTGAGCGCGGGCGACGATATGGAGCTTTCAATGGAAGAAGGCATTGTGCGCGTAAACGGCAAAGAATACGAATGTACCAAGCTTCCTGCGTATATGAAAGGAATACTTGATCAGGGCGGTCTGATTGCGTCTTTAAATAAGGATTAATTATAAGGGATTGGTTATAAAATAGTCTTAAATAACGAGAAATGTTTGGCTACAGTATATAAGGAATACAGGAGCGACTAGATTTAAGGCTTACTTAGAAACATAAAATTTATATGGAGGAAATTACAATGGGAATGACAATCGCGGAAAAAATCATTGCCGCCGCCGCAGGCGTGGAGACTGTCAAGGCGGGAGACATACATACAGTGGAGCTTGACCGCCTGATGAGCAACGACGGTACCACGCATTTGACGATAGATATGTACAATAAGCTCAAAAACCCGCATATAGCTGATGTGAATAAGCTTGTGTGGATAGTAGACCACAATGTACCCTGCGACAGCGTAAAAACGGCGGCATCGCACAAAAAAATGCGGGATTTTGCAAAGGAGCACGGCATTAAATTTTATGAGGGCGCGGGCGTGTGCCATCAGGTGATGATGGAGAATCATGTCACGTCAGGCGAGCTTATTTTTGGGGCAGACAGCCATACCTGCGCATATGGGGCAGTCGGAGCATTTGGCACTGGCGTGGGCTGTACGGATTATCTCTATGCGATGGTGACAGGAAAATCTTGGCTTTTAGTGCCAGAAACGCTTAAATTCAATTTGAAGGGCAAATTAAATGACGGCGTATATGCGAGGGATTTGATACTTTCCATCATAGGCATGATTGGCGCAAACGGTGCGAACTATATGGCTATGGAGTTTGGCGGGGAAGGGCTTAAAACCTTGAATATGAGCGACCGGATTGCCATATGCAATCTCTGCGTTGAAGCAGGGGCAAAGACGGCGCTTATGGAGGTTGACGACATTACGCTTGAATACTTGAAAGAGCATGGCCGCAAGCCTAAGTACAGCTTTAAGAGTGATGATGACGCAGTTTTTGCCAAGGTGTATGACATTGACCTTTCGACGATAAAGCCGATTGTCGCAAAGCCGCATTTCGTGGACAGCGTTGTTGACGCCAAGGAGTGCGTGGGAACGCATATTGACGAAGCGTTTCTCGGCTCCTGCAACAACGGGCGCATAGAGGATTTGAGAGTCGGGGCAGAGCTGATAAAGGGTAAAAAGGTGCATCCGCTTGTGCGCTTCCTCGTAGTTCCAGCGAGCGCGGCTGTATATAAGCAGGCGCTTGAGGAAGGAATAATAGAGACATTTATGGAGGCAGGGGCAATCGTGATGAATCCGAACTGCAGCGTATGCTGGGGGAGCTGTCAGGGCGTAATAGGCGAGAATGAAGTGCTTATCAGCACGGGCACGCGCAATTTTAAAGGCCGCGCGGGACATAAGGATTCGTTCGTGTATCTGGCGTCAGCGGCAACCGTAACGGCTTCCGCTATAAAGGGTGAGATTGCTACGGCGGATTTGTTGTAAAGGATATGCTTTAAATATGCAGATAAAAAGCCAGGCATATGTAGGTATTGCTTGGCTTTTTCGGATTTTTCTTGTATTGCAGAATTTTTCCAAAATTGCGCAATAATAAGAATTAGCTTTTTTACACAGAGGAGATTGCGTATGTCGGATTTAAAACCTGCTACAAACAGCGAAAGATATTATTTTAAGCTGTATTGGAATGAAGAACAGTTTTCGGACAGCGGCAAATATGTCTTTTGCGATGAGCTGGAGGGATATACCTTTGTGCCGTATGCGGGAAAGCTTAAATACCAGCAGGAGTATTGTGAAAACAAAGAGACGTTTGAAGATGCGCGTATTTACATAATCGACAGCATAGCGGACAGGCTGGCGAAGGTTCCTTGTAATATATCGGAAATCAGGCAAAAAATATATCTGACAGAGGGTAATTTTAATAAATACTGGCGTCAGATTAGCAGAGAAATATATAAGAGCGCCTACAAGGGAAATATAAGCGATAAAGCCGCGCAAGCCGCGATAAATGGAATGGTTGACCTGTCTCTTATGGAAAATCCTTCAAGGACAGCCAGAATAGGAAATTCTTATACAATCGAATACAAGGGACGGGAAATTGATTTGGAAAAACAGCGCATGATAAGCAAAAAAGCAAGTGCGCTTGATGACAATAAAATCCGTTTTGTATATTCAAAAAGTGACAATTTGGTGCATGACAAAACCTGCTGGCAGGCAGCAAAGATTAAATATTGGGATTTTGGGGCGTCAGAAAAATTACCACAGGATAGAGAAATCTGCCAATATTGCAGAAGAAAAATTTATGTGCGAAACGCAATACAAAACGATACAAAAAGATTTGGCTGGTACATGCGTTTTTTTGAAAATGGAAGGGTAAGCAATAAGGCTCTTGAAAGCTTTCTGGGCAGCGGAGAGGCAAAGCTGCATATGGTTTCAGTTGATGAGCTCCAAGTCAGATACAAGGAGGACACATGGCTTATAAGGGCTGACGGGAAAGGAAAATATACGCTTCGCCATAATAATTATGTGATGATAAATGACCATGAAAGATACATAACCTCGGAATTTCATAAGCAGAAGCACTATCCGCCATACTTGCCTGGAATCCTTTCATATATAGAAGGGTATGACTGGCATAAGCATTTGGAAACTAAAAATATCGAGCCGAAATCCACAGCATCATTGTATGAAAATAGGCAGGCAGTGTCGGAAACGTCTGCAAAAATAGAGCCATCGGAAGCAGAAAATGCAAAAACAGATGCATTAAAGAACACATTGCCGAAAGCAATGTCAGCAAGGGGCATATGGGATAAATTTAAGACTTGGGTTAAACAATTGTTTAGGGGCGGCAAATGAATAAAATTATGGAAACTTTGGGTTAAGCAATGAATTTTTTGCGAAAGGAAACATATTATGAACCTGACAAATTTTTTAAGACAGACGGATTCAATTACGGCGCAATATTCAGCAGAGCAGCTAAGCTCTTTTGTACATGATATAGGTCGGATTATGCCAGAGCGTTACAGGGAGGATTTTTTGGGGCGCTTAAAGGCTGCAGGAGATGTCGGGGAAAAAGTGGCGGTTAATGCAGCAGTTGATGATTTTAATGAAACGTATAGCCTTATTAGGGAAAATTTAAAGCTGATAGATTCACAGGAAATAACGATAGAAAGCATACTGAATGAGGAATATGACGACTGGTATGACAGCGGAGAGGACGAGTTTTATTATACGGACAGCAGCGGCGTTTCAGATATGCTCGAGCAGGCGTGCGATTTTGTCCATACCTGCATGGACACGGAAAAATATAAAGAAGGTTTTGAAATCGGAAAACAGTTGTTTTCGATGGAAATTTTGTGTGAAAGCGAGTATGGCGATGAAGAAGTTTCTATTGAAGACATGGTGAGGCATGAGCTTGTGGAGCGTGATTTAAGAAGAATTGCCCTTGATACGGCATACTGCGCATACAATGCGGCAGCGCCGAAGAAGCGCCCTGAGTTGTTGTTTGACATTATTATAAACGTTAAAACGACTGAGATTACACTGGAAGCAGTTATGCAGCATGGAGATAATGAACTGCCTGATTTTCAGGATTTTTTACCGCTTTGGATTACATATCTTGGCACAAAGATGAATTATGCCGCTGAACGTCTTATTTTGGAGGCTGTCGGTCTGCTGAATGATGTTTCTGCCGCATCTGCTTATGCGGAAAAATATGCGGACATTCATCCAGGCTTGTATATGAGCCTTTTGGAAAACGGGAAGTTTGATGATGTGCATGACATGATTGCGTTGGGAATGGAAGCCGTAAAGAAAATCCCTCAAAAATATATTATACGCAGCAGAGTGGCTTTAAAGACAGCGGAGTGTATGGAGAAAGCGGGCATGGAGCCGTTTATGGTGAGAAACTGCTATTTTGCCGCCTATGAGTCCGACACGTCCGCGGTCAACTATCTCCGTGCGCTGCTGCATGAATATGACAAGGAAAAAAGGGAAGCGCTGCGCAGAGTACATAAAACATTTGGCAGCGGCAAAAGCAATATTTCTTATAATAGCATGTACAGCGACCGCCAACATTCAGAGAGAGAGGAAAACAGCCCAGACAAAAATATGATTTTGATGCTCGAATTTTTAGACGGGCAGTTTGATGAGGTGTTGTCGAAAGGCTTGAACTGCACTAAGGCGCTGGGCTGGACAGGGACATTTATGAAACAGGGAATTGCGCTGTTTTTGCTGTATCTCAATGATGACTGGCAGAGTGGCAAGGGAGCGGTTAAAATGGCGGAAATCGTCAAAGAGGCGATGAATTTTTCTGCGGAAGAATATTGGAGAGGTATGATTGAGCATAAGGATATAAGTGAAAACGACTTATTTCATGAACTGTTTCTGGAATGGAAGGCCGTTATGCCGATGGAGCCTGATTTGGAAAAACGTGCGGTAAAGAAAATAGCTGCCCTGATTGAAAAACGGACAGACGGAATTATGGAGGCAAACCGCAGAAATTATTACGGAGAGTGCGCGGCATATATTGCGGCTCTCGGCGAAGCGCAGGAGTCGCTTGGAGATATAGGAGCAAAGCAGAGGCTTATGACATCGTACAAGGATAAGTATTTCCGAAGGAATGCATTTCGGGCGGAGCTGAGAAATTATGGCTGGATAGATTTTAAGCGGAAATAATTCTGACATGTTTATCGTAGGATAGGTGAAAAGTGAGACAAAGCATTTGGACAATATTATAAACGGATTAGTAATGATGTTTGCAATACCGCGCCCTTTTGAAAGCTAATTGTAAATCAATATTTTAACTGGTGGTTGCTGACTTGACATATTCGATATTTTGAATTAAAATGTACAATGATTTTATAAAGAGTATGCTGAAAATTTGAAAAAGCATATTTTATGAAATTCATATTGTCAAATTAATATTTATCAAAAGCAAAAGGAGTGTAAGAGTTATGAAAAAGAAGAAAACATTTGTTATGTTTGGCGTTGCTATGGCAATGGTTGCAATGCTTGGCGGTTGCGGAAACAAAGCTGAAACTCAAGATGACGGCAATGGAATTGCAGGGTCCGGTGTTACGCTTGAAAATGCTGATGGGTGGGGGTATTGTGCTTATAATGAAGATAAGCCTGCTACATTATTCCTTTTTAAAGATGACACATTGGTTTTCTGCACATATGATGGCAAAGACCCGAATGGAGAGAGCCAAAGCGATATACCTTATGATGAAGTAAAGCATTGTTATTTTGATGAAAAAGGTCTTGCAATTACATATAATACTATTACGGAGGGTGGTGTTTGTAGTAATCTTGAAAATGTAGTATTTTCAGACAGAGTTACCGGCATAGTAGGTAGTGAAAATGAATTTTTTGGCAGCGTGACGAGCATAGAGATTCCCAATAGTGTCAAAGAGATAGGTGCTGGGTCATTTTTTGGATTTAGCAGCTTGGAGAGCATAACGATTCCTGACAGTGTTACAAGTATAGCCGTGAATGCATTTGAGGGCTGCAGCAGCCTGACAGACGTAGAAATCAACAGCAGCAAGATAAATATAGATGCAGGTGCATTTAAAGGCTGCAGCAGTTTGTCGTCACAAACACTGGAAAAACTTGAAAGCTTGGGTTATGATAGTTCAAAAGATGCTTAAAATGCCAATTAAAATATAGAATATATGCAAAAGCAGCGTTATTTCATAAAATGAAAGCGCTGCTTTTTGTGTGCGGTATTTTTTGTTTTTATATTTTAGCCAATTTGAGTGGAATAACGGAAAATTATATGATACAATAATAAAATACTTAAAGCAACAATAAATATAGAGGATTGCTTATATAAACAGGAGGCAAAAATGGACAAATTTACAGGAAAAATATGGGTATTGGGCGATGATATAGATACGGACATAATCATACCGACAGAGTACCTTGCCCTTAAAACAGTTCAGGATATGGCGCCGTATGCGTTTTCGCCCTTGCGCCCTGAACTGGCGGCGAAAATCAAGGAAGGCGATATAATCGTAGCGGGAAAAAATTTTGGCTGCGGTTCATCAAGAGAACAGGCGCCTGAAATAATAAAAGCGCTCGGAATAAAGTGCGTGATTGCAAAATCTTTCGCAAGAATATTTTTCAGGAACTCAATAAACAACGGGTTGCTGCTGATTGAAAACAGCGACCTTCGTGACAATGTAAGCGAAGGCGACGAAATTACGGTAACGATCAATGAAGCAATAGAACACAAAGGCAGAAAATATCCTATCGCGTCACTTCCGCAAAACCTTGTAGACATAATAAACGCGGGCGGTCTTGTCAAGGCTATGCGCAAATTGAACGGGATGGGTTAGCTGATTATTTTTTGCCGCGCGCCAATTCACGGATTGCGTCAATAAATACGGCTAAATCAGCGATAAGCCAGATTATTCCGCTTACAGCGCCGACAGTTATCGGCATTTCATAGTTGTTGTTAAGAACGGCTATTCCAAATGATATTACCATAATCAGACCGCTTATGACTAATACAATTTTTGCAAGCATAAAAACACCCCGCTTGGTTGAGTATTGTAGTTCTGACACTATAATACCACAATCAGCCGCATGAACACAATATAATCAAACAGAAACGGAGAAGAAAAATGGGAGCAACAATCATACAAAAAATCATCAAAAATAACACAGGCATAGATGCAAAAGCGGGCGACATCGTGACAGTAAATGTTGACCGCGTCATGATACACGACATATTTATTCCGTTTGTGGCGTCAAAATTTGAGGAGATGGGCTTTACAAAGATATGGAACCCCGACAAGGCAGTGCTTATCTATGACCATCTTGTACCCGCAAGTCAGGTAGACGACACAAGGCATTTCCGTATCGGCAATGAGTTTGTGGAAAAATACGGAATGAAAAATATCCACCGCGCAGACGGCATCTGCCACCAGCTTATGACAGAGGCTGGATATGTAAAGCCGGGAGATGTCGTTTTCGGCACTGACAGCCATACGACTACATACGGATGTGTCGGCGCGTTTTCGTCGGGGATAGGCTACACGGAAATGGCAAGCATACTCGGAACAGGCACGCTTTGGGTAAAAGTGCCTGAGACAATTAAAGTAAATATTACAGGCAAACTTCCGGACAATGTTATGGCAAAGGACATTATTCTTAGATTGATTGGTGATTTAGGCGCGGACGGCGCGACTTACAAGGCGCTTGAATTTACAGGCGATACAGTCGCAAATATGACAGTAGCGTCAAGAATGTCGATGTCAAATATGGCAGTCGAGGCGGGGGCAAAGTGCGCCCTGTTTTCACCCGATGAAAAGACGGCGGAGTATTGCAATATCAAGATTACGGACAAGGAGAGAGCGCTTGTCGGCGACAGTGACGCGCAGTATTGCCAAGTGATAAATTACCGCGCGGAGGACTTTGTGCCTGTAATGGCGTGTCCTTCAAATGTTGATAATGTAAAGCCTGTATCGGAGCTTGCAGGAAAAGAGATAAATCAGGTTTTTATCGGCTCATGCACGAATGGGCGCTTAGAGGACTTGATGGCGTCAGCGGAGATTTTAAAAGGAAAACATGTCGCGCCGTTTGTCAAACTCATAGTGACGCCTGCAAGCCGCACTATTTATAGGCAGGCGGTTGAAAACGGCACTATGGCAATACTTGCCGAGGCAGGCGCGATAATCACGCATCCAAGCTGCGGGCTGTGCTGCGGCAGGACAGGCGGCATTCTGACCGACGGTGAAACGGTTGTCGCCACAAACAACAGAAATTTCCTTGGACGCATGGGTACATCAAAGGTTCAGATTTATCTTGCATCGCCAAAGTCAGCTGCGACGGCTGCTGTCACGGGGAAGATAACCGTTCCGAGCTTATGAGGACAATACTTATATTGGAAGATGACGAGGGCTTGAACAGAGGGCTGTCGGTAAAGCTTGAAAAGGAAGGGTATCGTATATTTTCAGCTTTTGACGCAGATACGGCGCGCGGCATGTTCAGGCGTGAGCATATTGATATGGTGATAAGCGACATTTCACTTCCACATGAAAACGGGCTTGAATTTGGCAGGTGGGTGCGCGCGGAAAGCGAGGTATATCTTATATATCTGACCGCGCTTGACACGGAGCTTGACATAGTGAATGGCTACGATTCGGGGGCGGACGACTATATTACAAAGCCTTTTTCCATTAATGTCCTTGTTTCAAAGGTAAATGCGCTGATGCGAAGGCTGGGCGGCGCGCAGGAGCAGACGGTGTACCGCTGCGGAGGTTTTGAGGTTTATCCCGATGAAATGCGCGTGAAGCGGGATAACGAGGAGTTAAATTTAAGCAGGACTGAGATAAAGCTGTTGCTGTGCCTTATGGAAAACGCGGAACACATAGTTTCCAAGGAGAGTATTTTGGAAAAGGTGTGGGGGCTTGACGGACAGTTTGTTGATGACAATACTGTGACGGTCAATATCAGCAGGTTAAAGAGCAAGCTTGGCACGGACTGCATCTCAAACGTCAGGGGATTAGGCTATATATGGGCAAAAAGTGTTACAAAAGCGTGATAACAAGTTAAAAAGTCAGAATAAAATCACAAGTGGATCTGCGGCGAAACAGTGAAAATATATTAGTTTAGTATGGTATTTATGAATAGTTGTGTGATTGCTTCATATAATAAAAGTGTACATTGTTGACATAATGTACACTTTTTGATATTATGGAGGTATCAAGGGAGATGATGGATATGTTGATGGAACAGGCTACAAACGTAAGGAAAGAATGGAGCGCGGTTTGTGATAGCGTGATACACGAAAAACCTAAGTTCATCAAGCGGACAAGGGATAAAATGTGGTTTTCAAGTTTGGAAACTATGAAAAATATTTTGGATATCTATCAATTTACTGCTCAGAAATGGATTGAAGAAGACGGAACAGTAACCTTATCATTGAATGAAATAGATCTCGTGGAAAATGGTGAGAATGAAGATGCTGCCAGATTTAAGCTTGCACAGTCTATTTTAGAATATTCAGTTGATTATTACAATAACTATGCCGTTTACTCTCAAAGTACCAATAGGAAAAGCCATATTCCATATATTTTCAAAGCGCTGATTATAGACGATGCTAAACAGATTGGAGAAATTATTCAATGCCAAGATGGAGAGAACTAAAGCGGTTTTGTGACAGGGACGGATGGGAGCTATATAAAGATACTGACCACTATTTTTACAGAAAAATAGATCCCGATGGAAAAATCAGATTGACTAAAGTTTCTAAGGGTTCAGGTGAGATACACACAAAAATGTGGCAGGAAATATTGAAGAAACAGTTACAGGTTTCGCAGGAGTATTTTAATAGCAAGATTTAGCGGCGAAAATAAGGTGATTATATTAGTGATAAAATATTTGATTATATATGTTGTATCCGCTGTGGTTCTGTCGGCAGGCTTTTATGTTTTTTCAGCGCATATTTCTGACATAATGGCTTTGCAGGAAGATGAAATGTGTATCATATACCCGCAGCTTGCGGACACGATTGAAGAAAATTTTGGATATTATAAAAGTACTGCGGATAAGACGGTTTTGTGGCTGTGGTTTTTTTGCATATCAGTATTGGCGGTAGTATGTATTTTTTTGTATGTTTGTGAGTTATATAATGAGAATGTTAAAAATAAAACGCTTTTGAAGGAAATTGACAGCATATGTACGCAGTTAAAAGGACTTAGGGCAGGGGATTTTGACAGGACATTTATGGCAGAGTTGGATGATTTTGAGGCGTTGGAAGAAGAATTGCATGAAACAGGCGTTTACTTTGCCGATTTGAAAGAGCGCCTGAGCGAGGAAGAAGAAAGCACAAAGCGCCTGATAACGGATATTTCACACCAGTTAAAGACGCCGCTTTCATCATTGAAAATGAGTTATGAGCTTGCTGTCGGCGAAAACCTTTCAGAGAGCGAGAGAAGGGAATTTATATTACAGGAGAAACGGGAATTAGATAAGCTTGAAACATTAGTTGGTGAGCTTGTGCGTCTTTCAAGGCTTGAAAGCCATATGATACAGCTTGATGTCATGGAAAACGATATGGCAGAGGTTATAGCGGATGCTGTCAGCGAGATATTTATGAAAGCCCATGCGAAAAATATCACTATAGATGCCGAACTGGAAAAGGATTGCAAGGTACTTTGCGATAAGCGCTGGACTACTGAGGCGATTTCAAACGTGATTGACAACGCAGTAAAGTATTCCGCGGAGGGGACACGCATTTTAGTGAGCGCAAAAAGGCTTCCAACGCTTGTTGTGACTGACATTTCAGACAGCGGAATAGGCATACCGCGAGATGAGCTTAACAATATTTTCAAGCGTTTTTACAGAGGAAAGGGAGCGTCGGATTATGCCAAAGAGGGCGCAGGTGTCGGTCTTTATATTGCCCGCAGGATTTTGGAAGATGAGAAAGGCACTATAATGGCGATGCAAAACCCAAAAGGAGGGACGATTTTTCGGATTACTTTGCCTGTTAAAGGCAGATAAATAAAATAATTTTGGCAGAAGCCCATTTGGATAAATTCGAAAAAAAATAAAAAAGGAGTTGACAATTATGATAAATAAAAATAATGTTAGCAGAGCAGAGCAGAGCAGAGCAGAGCAGAGCAGAGCAGAGCAGAGCAGAGCAGAGCAGAGCAGAGCAGAGCAGAGCAGATATTTTTCGTTTTGTCTATAATTAATATCATAATAATGGTACTTATGATATTAAATTCAAAAGGTAAAATTATTGATGCAATGACATATGGCGAGAGTAATTTTTGGGATTTTTGGGCGCATATTGAGCGATTGTTGACAAGAGATAATGTTTATACAGATGCAGATGCAATATTTCCGCCGCTTTTGTATTGCTTCTTAAAATTATTTTCAACGCCTCTTTCTTATAAGCTAAGTTTAGGCATGACAATTACTGAAATAGCGACATCTGGATTTGGCATATTGGTTTTGGCAGTATATCTTTTATTTTTTTATGCGTTATTTACGTTAGCTGTAAGTTTATTATATAAAACAACAGATAATGTTAAAAAGAATGTTTTAACATTTCTTCTTCTTTTTTCTTATCCATTTTGGGGATGTGCATTTGAGCGTGGTAATCCTGTAATATATGCTATGGTATTTTTGATGTTGGGAATAGCGCTTAAAGATTCTAAAAATGTTATTTTCAGAGAATTGTCACTTATATGTGTCGCAGTTTCAGCCGGTTTTAAATTATATCCGGCTTTATTTGGATTTATTTGGATTGCCGAGAAAAGGTATAAAGAGGCATTTAGAATGATAATATACGGATTAATTGCATTTTTTGTTCCGTTTATATTTGTAGGCAGTTTTTCAAGTTATGTAGAGACTTTTTTTATGTATTTGAATAAAAATATATATTCTAAAACTTCTGTATGGGGAAGCTGTTTTTTGATATTTGGAGATAATGAATATACTCAAATTTTGTGCAGAGTAATAATTATTATGTTGATTTTATGGGGGCTTTTATGTCTGCTCATAAATGGGGTTAATTGGAAAACAATTGCTTTATTTACGTCAACCCAAACGATAATCATACCTGAAAGTTATGTTTATACTTATGTTTTCATAGCTATACCATTGATTATGTTTTTTAATGAAAACGGAAAACGTAGAATAGATAATGTATATGCTGTATTGTTTGCATTAGTGTTTACAATTCCGCCGTTTTTGCAGATTCAAAGTGCAGTTTTAATCGGAATATATATAAGTTGGGTTCTTTTGCTGTTTTTGATATCGATTGATGAATTGATAGTTCTAAGAAAAAAGATAGCTGAGAACAGATTAAAAAGATGATTGGAATGGAATTTTTGACGAAAAATTAATAAAAAATTAATAAAAAGATATTGAATGCTTTACATGTGGCGAAATATTTGTTACAATACATACACGACTAAACAACAGCACAAACAAAGGAGCAGAATACTATGATTGATAATGAATTATTACTGGCTATTTCAAACATGATGGATAAAAAACTGGACTCAAGATTGAAACCGATAGAAGACAGCATACAGGAAGTTAGAAACGAAGTGCGTAATGTAAAACTATTCCAAGAAAACGTCCTTCTTCCACGCTTAAATACAATAGAAGCCTGCTATACAAGTACATACGACCGTTATAAAAAATACGCTGACAGAATGGAAGCTAATTTTGACGATACAGAGCTTCTCAAAAAAGTTGTGACAGAGCACAGCGAAAAGCTGCAGAAAATTTCTTAAAAATTTCCCCATATAAAAGCATACCAAGCTTTTATATGGGGTTTCTTTTATTCCCGACAATTTTAAAAATAATTACAAAACTGTAACACTTTCTGTAAGCTTTTTGTAATACTCATATGATATACTTTCTTACATATAAATCATTATCGCACACAATCAAAGAAAAACGAGGTATTACATATGAGCACAATTCTAAAAATCAAAGACTTGGTAAAATACTACAGCACAGGCGAGACAGTCGTAAAGGCGGTAGATCACATAAGCATAGAAATCGAACGCGGCAGATTTACGGCAATCGTGGGACGTTCGGGTTCAGGCAAATCCACGCTTCTGCATCTGATAGGCGGATTGGAACGCCCTGACTCAGGCAAAGTCTATATCGACGGCACTGATATTTTTTCACTAAAAAGCGATAAGCTCGCGCAGTTTCGCCGAAGGAAAATCGGTTTTATATTTCAAGACTACAATTTAATACCGTCGCTCACAGTATGGGAAAATGTAGTGCTTCCGCTTGGCTTAGATCACAGGCGCGTCAATGAGGCGCAGATAACCGATATTTTGGAGAAAATCGGAATTTCTGACAAGAAAAATTCCCTGCCAAGCACGCTTTCAGGCGGTCAAAAACAGCGCACAGCAATAGCAAGAGCTCTCGCCGTAGAGCCTGCGATAATCTTAGCTGATGAGCCGACCGGAAACCTCGACTCGCAGACGGAGCTTGAAGTTATGAGCCTGCTTAAAACATGCGTAAACAAGTACGGTCAGACCTTAGTGATGATAACGCACGACCAGACAATCGCGCAGATGGCGGACAGGACTCTGCTCATCACAGACGGAGCTATTAATGAGTGAAAAGATTAAAAATTGAGAGGTAGACTATGATAACCCAAATATCCTTCAAAAACATGAAATATTACAGAAACCGCAACATTATCACAGGAATTGCGATTTTCCTGACGTCAGTGCTGCTCTTTATCCTGCCTACAGTCGGAGTGAACCTGATAAACACGCAGTTTGAAATAATAAACAGATATTATGCTAAATACCATGCACAGTACAGAAATGTTGACAGTGCCCTTGTCAAAAAGCTTTCTGTCCACCACGGTGTTGCACGGTACGGACTAAGAAGCGATATAGGCTACGTAAGCGGAGCTGAGCCGTCAACGATAATATTGACCTATATCGATGCGGAGTGTGTCGAATTATACAATATGCGGCTTGCAGAAGGGCATCTTCCAAACGCGGAGGACGAGATAGCTGTAACGCACTCAATGCTTAAAGCGCTGGGAGCGGACGCACGATTGGGTGACACAGTAAATCTGAAATTTCAGCTTGAAAGAAATGGAACATTAGACTACGCGCAGGAAAAAAGCTTTGTGATTGCAGGCTTTATAGCGGAAACAGAAACGACAGAAGTGTCAGAAAACGAGACGCAGCCCGAAAACAGTCAAAACAGGTTTTACAGTGCACTTATATCCAAGGATTTTTTGAAAAAAGAAATCCCACAGCAACAGATACGCTACCGCTTCCTGTTTCAGACAGGAAATGATGAAAACGCCTATTACGATGATGTGAAGGACAGCATAGAAAGTATAGCCAATGAGTTTGGAATACCGCAGGGCGATATAGTGATAAACAAGCAGTATTTATATGCAAACTATGTAGATCCTTCCTTTGTGGCAGGCATCGCGATCATAATGATTATTGTAGTTGCTGCGGGTATTATCACAATATACAGCATTTACTATGTAGGAATGGCGGAAAGAATCAGGGAGCTTGGGAAGCTGCGCGCATTAGGCGCGGAGAAACGCCAGCGTAAACAGATAATCCTGCGCGAAGGCTTATGTGTAGCGGCGATAGCCGTTCCGATAGGGCTTCTTACGGCGACATTATTGTCAAAACAGTGCTTTCTATGGTTTTATCAGCTTTATTCCGAAGATATATACAGCGCTGAAGTAAAGAAGATACTTTATGGCGGCGAAATGGCATTTTACCACGGATGGATTTATGCTCTTGACATAGCAGTCACGTTTGCAACAGTTTATATTTCCCTGCTTATGCCGATGCGGAAAGCGTCACGTGTGTCGGAAACAGAGGCGATACGATATAACGACACACGTGTCATATCCCACAGGGGCAGACGCAGAAGCCATACGGATATCAGGCTCTCAACGCTTGCCCAAATATACATTACGGGGAACGGGAAAAACAGTATTGTGGCAATAGTGTCAATGAGCGTCACAGGCATTTTTGTCATGGCTGTCGCCACAGTCCTTTCCTGTGCGACGCCAAGAGACAGTGCGGACAATGACCTCTTGGGACAGTATATGCTGTATCTTAACATAAGCTTTGACGACATGGAGCATCCCGAACGCGACTGGAGAAATCTGATACATGACAATCCGCTGAATGATGAGCTTGTGGAAAAGCTTGAAAAAATCAACGGAGTTGAAAAGGCTTCTGTTTTTGGAAATGTTTATACAAAATGTGAAGAACTGGGCAGTGAGGTAGATGATTGCTATGGTATTCTGGGAATTCCGGAGGAATATGCGGACACAATGGAAAGCGCGATAGTTGACGGCAGTGTCACATACGACGAACTGAAATCAGGCGATAAAGTTATAATGAATACAAGCGCGCTTTACTGGTTTGATTTACAGGTGGGAGATAAGCTTGTGTTTACGATAGACGACGGGGAGCGAGTTTATGAAAAGGAGCTTGAAATAGCCGCAATGATAGAGCCGAGGTACAGCTTTATGGGAGATTTTTTCGCAATGGCTTATGATGGCTTGGAAAAGCTTTGCGGAGGAGAAAAACAATACCGCATAAATATTTTTGCATCGTCAGATTATGATGAGGAGGTCTACAATGCGGTAAAAGCGCTTTTGCCCGAAACAGACACAGTGAATATAGAGACATGGCAGGAGGTTTATGATATGTGGGTAAAAAGCCTGCGCATGATGAATATGGTGTGCTATATGTTCCTCGGGATATTGAGCGTCATATGCCTTATGAACGTCGTAAATACAATGATAAACAGTGTCCATTTAAGGAAAAAAGATATAGGAATGATGCAGGCAGCAGGCATGACAGACACGCAGCTTGTAAAAATGCTCTGCCTTGAAGGAATGTTTTATATGGCGGGAACACTCATTGTTTCAATCGGTGTGGGAAGCGCGATTGGCTATCCGATATTTTTATGGGCAAAGCACAAGCAGATATTTGGCATAAGCAGCTACCACTATCCGATAACGGCGGCAGTCGTGATAGCTGCGGTACTGTTTTGCGTTCAGACGCTTTTGGCTGCGGCGCTTGGCAGAACAGCAAAAAGGGAGTCGCTAATTGAGCGGATACGTTTCAGCGAGTAAGGAACTTTTAACATTGCATACATTTATTTATGTCGTAAAGCAGCGTTTCCATCTGCTGAATGCCTTTTTTCTGTGAAACGATTATCGCGTTAAGTATAGGCTTTAAGCCTGAACAGATTGGAAAGCAGAGGGCGCTCTGCGACATTTCGACCGCCCCTTTGTGATGCGGTATCATTTCATTCATAAAGCTGACGTTTATACTATTTGACATGGCAGCATTTTTCATTCCCGAGAACATGACGCCCGTAATCTCTTTGAAGTTCATTTGATACTGTTTCAAATCCTGTGCGGAGTTTAGGCTGTCAGAGCACTTGCACAGGATTTCTTTCATATTTTCAATGCTTTTAGTCTGCTCGGAGATAATACCGAGCGCAATGTCCTGTAGTGGTATAAGGGTAGTGTACTGCAGCAGGTTTCGCGACATTTCAATCGCCGCCTGATGGTGGGGTATCATCTGTGTGATGAAATTGTGTGAAATGCTGTCGGTGAGCTGCGCGCCGGACATTTCACGTATCATTTTGTCCAAAGTGCCCTGAAAACAGCTTAAATATTTAAGAGTGTTGTTGCTGAATTGGGGCTGTGAGGCGTAGCTGCCGCCGCAACAGTTAAAGCCAGATGTTTTTATCATGATTAATCACGCTTTCATTATGGATTTTATATGATTATATTATGTAAAAATCGAGAATTGTTGCGCTTTGGAGAAAAATGTTGTATTATGGGTTTGTCGCAATAGTCAAGCTGCTAAAGCGAGATAGAGGATGAGTGTGAAAAATAAATTTTTTACACTGTGCATCAAGAATGGAGGATTAGGATGAACATAAAAATAAAATATTTCAATGAAAATCTGCAAAAACTGGAAAAGATAACAAAAGGCAACTGGATTGATTTGCGCGCTGCGGAGGACGTAGTTATGAAAAAAGGCGAGTTCCGCCTTATACCGCTTGGCATAGCTATGGAGCTGCCGCGCGGCTATGAGGCGCATGTCGTGCCGAGAAGCTCTACGTATAAAAATTATGGGCTCATTCAGGTAAATCATCAGGGCGTGGTGGACGGTCCTGACCGTGAGACAGGCAAGGGCGGATATTGCGGCAACGACGACCAGTGGTTTGTGCCTGTCTATGCGATGCGTGACACAGAAGTGCATTTCAATGACCGCATATGCCAGTTCCGTATAATGGAACAGCAGCCTGATATCACATTTGAGGAAGTAGACGAGCTGACAGGTGAAAACCGCGGAGGGTTCGGGACTACGGGGACAGTATAATATATTGAAAAATACTTGTTAAAGATTTTTGTTGATTTTTGGTGAGCAATGGCATATACTATAAATAGAGATAAGCAATTATCTTCAGGAGAGTTCCTGCCATATAGTGGAAGATTTTAAATTCGGGAGAGTCCCTGCCATATAGTGGGAGATTTTAAACTCAAGGAGAGCTTGGACAGCTCTCCTTTATTATGCAAAGGAGAAACTTATTGTGGAGGGATTTAAATTATACAGTGTTTCCGATACATATATTGAATATTTGCGGAATGTGTTTCCAAATGTTTATTCAAATAAATTAACAACGCGGGTTCATACTAGAAAGTATGTTGGAACAGTAATTCAAATAGAAAATTTTAAATATTATATTCCGTTGTCTTCACCAAAAGAAAGCGATTATAAAAACGTTGGCAATAAAAGGGTTATTAGAAAAAGCATTGTCCCTATTGTTCGAATTATAGTAAAAAATTCAAAAGGCGAACAGGAATTGAAGGGTACTTTACGCATCAGTCATATGATACCTGTGCCTGATGCGGAATTGGAATTATATGATATTGACGGGGAAAAAGATAAGGCGTACAAGGATTTAGTTCAAAATGAGTTGATTTTCATTCGTAAGAACAAAGACAGAATATTATCAAATGCAAAATTGATTTATAAGCAAAAGAAATTAAATGATCAGTCGGCGGGATATATAAAGTCAGCGCTTCCATATACCGAGTTAGAAAAGCTATGCTCAGCTTATGATGCCAGACTATAATTTAAGCGCTTTGCTGCTTAGAATGTGAACCTTTAATTTGAGTGCTTTGCAGCTTGGAATGCGAATCCTTAGTTTGGGGCTGTAGCTTTAACGATTGAAAATTGTAAAGCTACAGCCCTTTTGGCTTTTAGCTATATGTGTTTAGTCAAACTCAGGGTTAAACGCATAGAAGTTCTTGCAGTCAAGGTTATCCTGCACTATGCGCAGCGATTCACCAAACCGCTGGAAATGCACAATTTCCCTCTGCCTGAGGAACTTTATCGGTTCTGCGACTTCCGCATCTTTTACAAGCCTTAATATATTGTCGTATGTCGTTCTGGCTTTCTGCTCGGCAGCCATATCCTCATAAAGGTCAGTAATAGGATCGCCCTTAGACTGGAACTCACACGCGTTAAACGGTATTCCGCCCGCCGCCTGCGGCCAAAGTGCCAGTGTATGGTCTACATAATATTTGTCAAACCCTGACGCCTTCAATTCCTCTGGCGTGAGATTTTTGGTAAGCTGGTAAACAATCGCGCATATCATCTCAAAATGCGCAAGCTCCTCAGTGCCGATATCCGTCAAAACACCAGTCACGGCATTATAAGGCATTGTGTACCTCTGCGCGAGATAGCGCATTGACGCGCTCAGCTCACCGTCGGGGCCGCCGTACTGCGTAATGATGATCTGCGCGATTTTCGGGTTTGTCTGCGTGATGTTTACGGGAAACTGCAGCCGCTTTTCATAATTCCACATTAATAATACCCCCTTTCCCAAGGCCAATCCTGTATAGCCCATTTCCACTCCTGACAGTTGTCTTCAAGCATATCAAGCACAATAGGTCCAAACTCCTCTGAGTATTCCATAATGAGCTGCTTTTTAATGCCGTTGTACCTGCCAAATGCTTCAAGTGCCTGCTGGTCATATGGGTGGGTGTCAAGGTAGAGGTTTAAGTCCTTGAGCGCAAAGTCCACTTTTCCTATTTCGCAGAGTAATTTTTTACGGTCTTTTCCGCAGCCGCATTGCTGTTTATTATAGTCCATACCCTTTTCTCCTTCCTGTAAACGGCTTATTCAATATGGGAAAAATCGTCCCTGTTTTATAGCCTTCTTCAAGATTTTCATACGTCGTGCAGTTCTTTTGCCACGGAACATAACCCATCGCTATAGGCATCTGCTCCAGATATGGCATCTGCGGTTGTTTCCATTCCTGCATAGCTTTTTCTCCTTGTTTTTACATTTATTAACATATTATGACGCGGGCGGGCATACTGTTCAAAAAAACGAAGAAAAACACATAAATTTTCAAAAAACGGTTATATTACTATCAATCGTTTGAAAAGCGGAGGAAACAAAATGTATCAGAGTTTTGAGGAAAATAAACAATATCTAAGCGGCAGGCTGCATGTCGGTGAAAGCTTTGACATAGTGAGCAGGGATATCTTGATTGGTGAAAAAAACGCCTGCTTTTATTTTATAGATGGATTTTGCAAAGACGCGCTTATGCAGAAGCTCCTGCAGTTTCTCATGGGCTTAAAGGCGCAGGATATGCCCGCGACAGCGGAGGATTTCAACAAGCTGATGCCGTATGTCGAGGTAAGCCTGACAAATGACTTTGAGGAAATCACGACTAATATTTTGAGCGGCGTGTTTGCAGTGATTATAGAAGGTTTTGACGAATGTATTCTGATTGATTCGCGGACTTATCCCGCAAGAGGCGTTTCCGAGCCTGAAAAGGACAAGGTGCTTCGCGGTTCAAAAGACGGCTTTGTGGAAACGGTCGTATTCAATACTGCACTCATCAGGCGGCGCATACGCAGCACTGACCTCAGAGTAGAAATGCTAAGCGCAGGCAAGGCGTCAAAGACAGACATTGCCTTGTGCTATATGGACAGCCGCGTGGACAAGAAATTTCTGGGGAAAATACGCGACCGTATAAATAGCCTCAAAGTTGACGCACTCACGCTCAATCAAGAGAGCCTTGCGGAGTGCCTGTACACCTCAAAATGGTACAATCCATTCCCCAAATTTAAATATACAGAGCGCCCAGACGCGGCGGCTGCGCAGATTTTGGAGGGAAGCATTATTATCCTCGTGGACAATTCGCCGTCGGCAATGATTTTGCCTATAAGTGTGTTTGATATGGTGCAGGAGGCAGACGATTTTTATTTTCCGCCGATAACGGGTTCGTATTTGAGATTGTCAAGGTTTTTGATACTGATTTTGACGTATTTCATCACGCCGACTTTTCTGCTTTTAATGCAAAATCCTGACTGGATTCCACCGTCGCTTGACTTTATTGTAGTCAAGGAGGAAGTCCATGTGCCGCTGGTTTGGCAGTTTTTGATATTGGAGCTTGCGATAGACGGTCTAAGGCTTGCAGCGGTAAACACGCCGAATATGCTTTCCACGCCTCTTAGCGTCATGGCGGCGCTGATATTAGGCGAGTTCAGCGTGAGCAGTGGGTGGTTTAACGCGGAGGTAATGCTTTATATGGCGTTTGTAGCGATTGCAAATTACACGCATCCGAGCTATGAATTGGGGTATGCGATTAAGTTTTTCCGCATCATCAATCTAATACTGACCGCGCTTTTTCAGTTTTGGGGATATATTATCGGGGTGGTGTTTTTCTTTACCGCCATTGTCACAAACAAAATGGTATCAGGGCAGAGTTATCTCTATCCGCTTATCCCGTTCAGCTGGAAAAAATTCAGCAGTCTTATGTTCAGGACACGGCTTCCTGAGGCGCGAGAGTAAGAAAGACTATATATATTCTGCATATAAAGTTCTGCTATATGGCTTGATAACGGCTTATGGCAGAACTTTATTTCTAATAATATTTTCCCGACATTCAGTCTTTACTTATCACTGTAAAAATCATATAATAAAAATATACAGCGGAAATGTGCTCTGATAAAGTAGTGTTTGGGCACGATTGGCGCTGGAAACTGGCGATATGTATTTTACAGACAAAACGAGGAGAAAATATGGAAAAAGAATTTTACTGCCATAAAAATAATCAAAAAATTTACGTGAGAGAATATATGCCGGATAATTTAGAGGCGGAAAAAGTGCCTGCCATCATAATCAGCCACGGCTTTGGCGGCAGCAGCGCGGACAACGATTATTATTGCAAAGCGTTTGCGGAGGACGGCTATGCGGCATACTGCTTTGATTTTTGCGGAGGCACTGCTGCGGAAAGCGGCAAGAGCGATGGCGCATCAACGGATATGAGCGTAAATACGGAGTGCGATGATTTGTCCGCCGTGTACGAATATGTGACATCACTGTCATATATTGACGAGCAGCATATCACGCTGATGGGCATAAGCATGGGCGGTTTTGTATCGGGACTGACAGCGGCAAAATATGGGGACAGAATAGAAAATCTTATAATGATATATCCCGCCATCTGCATACCTGATGATGCCAGAATGGGACATTTAGGCGGTGGAGCATATGACTTGGGCAATGTCCCTGATACGATTGAATGTCCAAACGGTATGAAGATAGGGCGGCGTTTCCACGAAGAAGTGAAGGATATGGACCCATACCTTGAACTGAGAAAAATGAAAGGCAGGGTGCTTTTGATACAAGGGACAAATGATGATGTGGTAAACTATTCATATGCGATAAAGGCTAAGGAGTGCTACCAAAAAGGTCAGTGCCAGCTGCTTATGGTAAGAAACGCGGGACACGGCTTTTCAAGGCAGCAGGAGGACAGCGTCATTACTGCTATGAAAATGTTTTTGGCGGGTAAAAAGGAATATTTTACGATACAGGTGTTCATCACGGAGCAGAATATAGTGGAAAAGAGCGATACATACCAAAAAACGGAGATATATTTTACGGGCTATTGCGACGGCGATTTGTTCAAAGGCAGTATTCTTCCGGGAGCGGTTGACGTGCAGGAGTATGAAAACGGCGAGCCAAAGCTGATAAAGGCAGATTATACGCTTGAAGGAATAGACCAAAACAATGAGCACTGTAAAATCCATATTATCAATCAAAAAATCGGCGAACAGTACAAGCCTGAAATCACCACAAACAGCCCCGTGCTTTCGTTCTTGAAATATATGGAGCTTACGGCGTCGCTTGAAATCTTTGAGGGAGGCTTGACTGTTAGGATATTTGGGTAAACCATAGAAAGGAACACAATCACATGAGAATGTACGACCTTATAATGAAAAAACGAAACGGCGGCGTGCTTAGCGGCGAGGAGATACACTTTATGGTAAAGGGCTTTACCGCAGGCGAAATCCCCGACTACCAAATGTCCGCCATGATGATGGCGATTTATTTTCAGGGAATGAACGAGGACGAAACTCTGGCGCTTACAATGGAAATGGCAAAGAGCGGCGATATGCTTGATTTGAGCGACATAAACGGCATAAAGGTTGACAAGCACTCGACAGGCGGCGTAGGCGACAAGACCTCGCTTGCGCTCACGCCAATGGTTGCGGCGCTTGGCGTGCCTGTAGCCAAGATGAGCGGGCGCGGATTAGGGCATACGGGCGGCACGATAGACAAGCTGGAGAGCTTTACAGGCTTTTCCACGGAAATTTCAGAGCAGCAGTTTAAGGACAATGTAAACAAAATCGGTATAGCCATAATGGGGCAGACAGCGGAGCTTGCGCCCGCGGACAAAAAGCTTTACGCTCTGAGGGATGTGACGGCGACGGTAGACAATATGTCACTCATTGCTTCATCAATAATGAGCAAAAAGCTTGCGGCTGGGGCGGACGCGATAGTCCTTGACGTAAAGACGGGCAGCGGCGCGTTTATGAAAAAGGAGGAGGATTCCTTTGCGCTTGCGCGTGAGATGGTAAGGCTCGGAAAGGGCGCGGGGCGCGACACTGTGGCTATTGTGTCTGATATGGACCAGCCGCTTGGCTTTGCCGTAGGAAACGCCTTGGAGGTGCGAGAGGCAATAGACACATTAAACGGCAGGGGACCAAAGGATTTTGAGGAGCTTTGCTTGACGCTTGGCTCATATATGGCGCTTGCGGCGGGCAAGGCGCAGAGCGTTGACGAGGCGAGGAAAAAGCTTATCGGCTGCATTGAGGACGGAAGCGCCTTGAAGAAGCTCGCCGAGTTTGTCGCGGCGCAGGGCGGCGACAGTGAGCTCGTGTACCACCCCGAAAGGCTTCCGCAGGCATCTATTATAGAAGAAATACCCTCGCCAAGCGACGGTTACATACAAAAAATAGTCTGCGACGAGATAGGCATATGCTCGCTCATACTTGGCGGCGGGCGCGAGACAAAGGAGAGCAGCATAGACTTGTCCGTAGGGCTTGTGCTGCATAAAAAAGTCGGAGACGCCGTGAAAAAAGGCGAGTCCCTCGCAACAATCCACGCAAACGACAGCGAAAAGCTTGTTGCTGCAAAGGCGCGTTTCCTTGCGGCATACACAATAAATGACACGCCTGTCACAAAAAAGCCTCTCATAAAGGGAATAGTGAACGGCTAAAAGACATAAAATGAAGTATAGAAACCTATACTTCATTTTTTATGGTGCCGATATGACTAGACGCGACATTTTCAAGAAGGATATAGCTGACGCAGGGGAGCGCTTTGCCGACACGTTTTCACTGCCAAAGGATATGGTGGTGAATGCCACGCTTCTGCATATGATAGGCAAATCGGATATTTTCATAGAAAATTTTAAGGGAATAGTCTCCTATACCTGCCACGAAATAATCATAAAAGGGCATAAAATAAAATACTGCATATGCGGCGACAATCTGGCGATAGAATACTATTCAAACGAGGACATGAAAATATCGGGGCAGATTAATGAGGTGAAGGTAGTAAGAGAAGCAATGAGGTGAGGCTCATGCAGAATAATTGGGTGCGTTTTGTCAAGGGCTGCATTTCAGTAAAGCTCGGCGGCGACTATCTTGAGCGTTTTTTCAATATGTGCAGGACACATGACATATATCTTTGGGGCATCAGGCGCGAAAATGACATATGCGTCTGCAATATGTACGCGTCAGACTTTTTTAAGCTTCCGCCGCTTCTGAAAAAAACAGGGACAAGGGCAAAGGTAATCCGCAAAAGCGGAGTGCCGTTTTACATTCCTTTTATGAAAAAAAGGATTATTTTTTTTGCAGGGGTTATTTTGTGCCTGATTATGCTAAACCTTGTCACAAATTATGTCTGGGCGATTGAGTATATCGGCAACCTGCAGGTCAGCGACAATGAGCTCACTGATTTCCTCAATAGCCAAAACATACATTATGGGATAAAAAAGAGCGAAATAAACTGCGAGGAAAAGGAGAAACGCCTGCGGGAAGCGTTCCCGAACGTGACATGGACATCAATTTATTTTGAGGGCACAAAGCTTTGCGTCGAGGTAAAGGAGAACGAAAAGACAGAGCCGAAAAAGACGCAGACAAGGGGCACGGACATCATATCCGAAGACGAGGGCATAATAATCTCGATAGTGACGCGCAACGGCGTGCCAAAGGTGAAAGCGGGCGACACGGTTGTAAAAGGTCAGGTGCTTGTGGAGGGAAGCGTGCCTGTCTACAACGAGGAGCAGGTAATCACTGATTACCAGATTTATGACGCTGACGCGGACATTTGGATAAAAGCGCCGATTATTTATAAAGACGAGGTATCAAAGAGCTATCCTGTGCTTTTTTACACGGGAAATGACGCTGACGTGGGATTTTTTGAGGCGTTCGGCTTTCACGTTGACGGGCTTTTGATTTATGATTTATTTCATAAAAGCAAGACGGATTTGTATGAAACCCTGACGCAAAAACACCAGCTTGTTCTGCTTGACAACATATACCTTCCAATCTATTATGGAAGAATTAACAGAAAAGAATACTCTTTGAAATATCTTGCGCATACAACAGATGAGATGAAGCAGATATTGTCTGATAACTTTGAAAAATTTATTTCAGAATTAGAGGAAAAAGGGGTACAAATTGTTGAAAAAAATGTTAAAATAGTAAAGAATAGGAATAGTATGAAAATGCAGGGAGATATCACGGCGATAAAGCCGACAGGCAGTGCTGTAGATATACAGAGAACTGACGAGACGCAGCAGATACAGGAGGCGGCGCCGCAGTAGGACATAAAGGCGGAGGGCGAAATTGGAGAATTTTCAGTTGGGCATACAGATAGAGTCGGAGCATATGCGGAATATTTTCGGCAACAACGACACATACATCAAGCAGATAGAAAGTGACTTGGGCGTAGTCATCACGGACAGGAACGGCGAGGTGCGCATATCGGGCGAAAGGGAGGGCGTGGAGAAGGCGGCAAAGCTGATAAGGGAGCTTGCGGAGCTTTCAAAGCGCGGCAATATGATACAGGAGCAGAATGTTTCATATGCGCTTGAGCTTTCGCATGAAAACAGCGATGACGCCATTCTTGAAATGGACACTGACTGCATATGCCATACCGTGCTTGGCAAACCAATAAAGCCAAAGACCATAGGGCAGAAAAAATATATTGACGCCATACGCGACAAGATGATAGTGTTCGGGCTTGGTCCTGCGGGCACGGGCAAGACATACCTTGCAATGGCGATAGCGATAACGGCGTTTAAAAATCACGAGGTAGAGCGCATCATTCTCACACGCCCCGCGATAGAGGCGGGTGAGAAGCTCGGATTTCTGCCGGGCGATTTGCAGAGCAAGATAGACCCGTATCTTCGCCCGCTCTATGACGCGCTTTATCAGATAATGGGGGCGGAGAGCTTTCAGAAAAATATGGAGAAGGGGTTTATAGAGGTCGCGCCGCTTGCATATATGCGAGGCAGGACTCTTGACAACGCATTTATAATTCTTGACGAGGCGCAGAATACCACGCCCGCGCAGATGAAAATGTTCCTGACGCGAATAGGTTTCGGCTCAAAGGTGGTAATCACGGGCGATGCGTCGCAGAAGGATTTAGCGCCTGGCGTATTGTCAGGGCTTGACGTGGCGGAGCGGGTGCTTAGCAGGATAGACGACATAGGCTTTATAAAGATGACAAGCAGCGATGTAGTAAGACATCCGCTGGTACAGAAGATTGTCAATGCGTATGAGGACTATGAGAGAAAAATAAATGACACGAGTGTCAGAAAACATGATAAAGGCAGACAGTCTAAAAAGAAGGACAAAATAAAAAAATAAAACTGACATAAATAAGAGGTAAACAACGTATGAAAAAAAAGGAAGAAGCCAAATGGCAGAAGGCATTGCTTATAATCATCATGCTTTTGGTTTCCGTCTCTTTGATAGGGGGAGCGGCGTACCTTTATGGAAAATCTTTTAGGGACATTTTTACATTAATAGTTATATCGGCTGCATACCTTGGGGCAGTCATATTTTCACTGATACAGTCGGACATATACGGGGAGCTGCATTATGACAATGGGGGGCATTACGCGAGATTTGTGCTTGTGTTCCTGTTTGGCGTGGTAGTCTGCTGTATATTGCCGTCGATACCCGAATCTGGCTGGGCTGTGCCGTCTGTTGCGCTTGCGCTTGCGCTGTTTTCCAATACCGTGACAGGGATTGTAGCGTATGCCGGACTTATCAGTATATGTGTGTATCTCGCATCTGCCGATATTTTGATTTTTGCGTTGTGTTTCATTACGGGCTGCATTTTTGTCATACTGTTTGAAAAGCTCGACGACGAATACAGGACAGGCATACCAATGTTTATAGCGATGCTGATATATATTATCAGCATGACGGCAAAGACGGTATTTCAAAGCAAAGGCGCTTTGTCCGTGGAAATATTTATCGTGCCTATTGTAAATGTGTTTATCACATATATATGTATGCTTGCGGTATTAAGGTTTTACTGCGCCGCAGTGGTTGACAAGGAAAAGGGCAAATATCTGGCAATAAACGACCAGGAATTTAAGCTGCTTGCAAAGTATAAGACGGAGGACAAGCAGCTGTATTACAATGCGATACATACGGCGCATTTTGCGGAAAAAACGGCGCGAATGCTTCATATGGACGTTGACTTGGCAAAAAACGGAGGCTATTACCATAGGATAATAGTTGCCGAATGTAATAAGAAAGGCAAAACGCTTGAGGAAATCTGTAAAAAGTACAAGTTTCCGCCCAAAGCGGTACAGCTGCTGCAGGAATACAATTACAAAAACCGCCCAATTAAAATGCGTGAAACAGCCGCCGTATACATTGCGGATAGCGTAGTGGCTACGCTTATGTATTTGAACAGCAAGGAGGAAGACGACAAAAACAGTGAGGAGATTGATTATACCAAGCTGGTTAAGGCTATTATAAAAAGGAAGATAGACAGCGGCGTGTTGAGCCGCAGCGACATTTCGCTTTCGGATATAGGCGATTTTGAAAGAATTTATGCGGGAGAGAATTTATATTATGACTTTTTACGTAGAGAATGAGACAAAGCTGGAGCTGCCGTTTGACGCGGAAAAGATTGCCACGCAGGTGATTGATGAGGCTATTGAATATGAAAATTGTCCGTATGAGGCGGAGGTGAGCGTGCTGCTTACGGACAATGAAAACATACACGCTATGAATAAGGAATACAGAAATGTTGACCTCCCTACAGACGTGCTTTCGTTTCCGAATGTAGATTATGAGAGCCCTGCTGATTTTTCAAGGCTTGAGGATAGTGAGGCTGATTATTTTAACCCGGACAGCGGGGAACTGTGCCTCGGGACTATTGTTATTTCCATTGAAAAGGTGTACGAGCAGGCAGAGGAGTATGGACATTCGCCGCTTAGGGAGTATGCTTTTTTGGTGGCGCATAGTATGCTTCATCTTTTCGGGTATGACCATATGGAGACAGATGAGGCGGCCGTCATGGAGAAAAAGCAGGAGGAAATACTGCAGAGGCTTGGGATTACGCGCGAAAACCATTGAGAGGTTCGGATTTGTTTAAGCTGTTTTAGATGACATAGGAGATTTGATAATGAAGAAAAAGTCCAATTTTATTGTACAGGGAAGTATACTGGCGATAGCTGGTGTGCTGTCGAGGATTATAGGCATAGCAAGGCGTTTTCCCATGGAGCATATCATAGGCGATAAGGGAAACGGATTTTATTCTGCGGCGTATGAGGTTTATGCGATGATGCTGATTATATCGTGCTACAGCCTGCCGCTTGCTGTGTCCAAGGTGGTTTCGTCAAAGCTGAACAAACGGCAGTACAGGAGCGCGGAGAGGGCGTTTCAGTGCGCCTTGATTTTTGCCATAGTGACGGGCGGCATTACGTTTTTTGTATGCGAATTTTTTGGAGATTTCCTCGCGGCGGACGTTATGCTTGAGCCTATGAGCGCGCTTGCCCTAAAGGTGCTTGGCCCTGCGCTTTTGATAGTGTCTGTCATGGGCGTGTTCAGGGGATATTTTCAGGGGCTTGGCACTATGACGCCTACGGCGATTTCGCAGATTTTAGAGCAGATTTTTGTGCTGATTGGAAGTATTGCGGGCTCTTATATTCTGTTTAATTATGGTGAAATGGTAGGGGTTTTGTATCATGATGAGGATTATGCGCCGTCATATGGAGCGGCGGGAGCATCTATAGGGCCTGTCGTGGGCGCGGTAGTGGGACTTGCGTTTTTGCTCTTTATATTTTCCATGTACAAGACAAAGCTGCGGCGGCAGATGAAACGTGAAAAGCCGGGAAGGACTGACAGCTATGGGCAGATTTTCAAGCTGATACTTCTCACGATTTTCCCTGTGCTTTTGAGCACTACGGTTTATAACTTAAGCAATGTAATTGATATCAGGATTTACAATGATGTGATGATACAGAAAGGCTTGGAGGATGTAAAGGCGTACAACTGGGGCGTGTATTCGGGGAAATACAGGGTGCTTGTGAATGTGCCTATTGCGCTTGCAAACGCTATGTGTTCGTCTATTGTGCCTGTGCTTACGGGGCTTATGGTGAGGGAGGAATATTCGCAGGCGAAAGAAAAGATAGGACAGGCTATGCGCTTTACTATGTTGGTCGCGATACCGAGTACTGTGGGGCTTACTGTGCTGGCGAGGCCGATTATCACTATGCTTTTTAGGGGCGAGATAGATATGGCGGTTAATCTTCTGCATTTGGGCTCTATATCTGTGGTATTTTATACGATGTCTACGCTTACCAATGGGGTGCTGCAGGGGATTAATAAGATGCAGATACCTGTGCGGAATGCGGCGATTGCGCTTGTGGTGCATATTGCGGCGTTGTATGGCATGCTGGAGCTTGATTGGGGGATAAATGCTGTGGTGTATGCGAATATTTTGTTTGCTGTGATTGTGTGTGTTTTGAATTCGCTTGCTATCAGGAAATATCTTAGGTATAAGCAGGAGTATGTGAGGACTTTTGCTGTGCCGGCTATAGCGTCTGTGGTGATGGGCGTGGTGATTGGAGTGCTTGGGATGTTGCTTTCGGGGGCTGTGGGGAATGTGCTTACTGTGTTGATTTGTATTGTGCTGGGGGCTGTGATATATTTTGTGGCGTTGTTGTTGTTGAAAGGGGTTTCGGAGTATGATTTGCGGAGAATGCCGTGCGGCGGTATAGTGATTGGGGTGGCGAAGAAGTTACGGATTATGTAATTTATTGGCTGGCTGTGGAGTGTTTTGAGGTAATGCCTTGCATGTGTTTATGAGCGGCAGGAAGATTTTTGTGTGAATAAAAAATGAAAGATAGGCTGATACTATATCTAAGAGGCCCAAATGGTTTACAAACTTGCAGTGGAGGCTGATGATGAAGAAACGATATATGATTGGCTTATTTTTTATATGTGTGGCTGTTGTCGCGGTTGTGGCCGTGCTTTTGTGGGGAAGGCATGTTATGGATGGTTTTCCTGATGAGAATGGAGCAGAGGGGCAGGAGGCGCCGCAGAGTGATGTGACTAAGGACGGAGAGATTGACGATTATGATGGGGCCGGCGTGTCGCAGGTGCAGGGTATGGGGATGCTTACGACGGCGGATACTATGTGTGTTTATGAAAATATTGACCAGAAGGACGGGACTGTTTCGATGGTAGAGGCTAAGCTGCCTGAAAAGTATGTGGGGCTAAATCGTGCGCAGCTTGAGGCGGCTTTGAGGCTTGACGGGAGTATTATGCAGCTTGATGAGAGTGAGGATGGTTTTAAGTCGCAGCATTTGGAGTTGTTTTCGCCTGAGCGGGTAAAAATTTTGCGGATTTATGATACGGCAAAACAGCAGGGCGGTTACTATATTTTAGAGGTTGACGGAGAGGTGCGCATTTACAGGGAGGATAAAAAGACTTTGTATTTCAAAACGGACCTTACTTTGAATGATTTGCCGGAGAATGTTGCAAAGGAGATTGTTGAGGGTAAATATATGGAAAATGAGGTACAGGTGTATCATTTCCTTGAGTCGTACAGCAGCTAAAAAACCCATTAAGGAAATCTAAGGTAGTAAAAGACACCGCCTAAGATTTACTAAAGTTATGATATGGAGAATTGTATATGGCGAGAAAGATAACGGTTGTAGGCGGCGGCGCGAGTGGTCTTATGGCGGCGGTTATGGCGGCGCGGGGCGGCGCTGAGGTTACGGTTTTGGAGCATAAGGGCAGAGTGGGCAAAAAGCTTCTTATGACGGGTAACGGGCGCTGTAATCTTACGAATGTGAGTGGATTTGAGGGGAAATATTTCAGCAGTGACGAGGCCTCAATGCAGAAAATATATGAAGCGTTGGGGCGGTTTGGCGCGGACGATGCGATGGATTTTTTCAGAAGTATAGGTGTATTTACGAAAGAAAAGCGTGATGGCGGTATTTATCCTGTTTCAGAACAGGCCTCATGTGTGCTTGACGCGCTCAGGAGCGAGTGCGCGCAGCTTGGCGTGAGGACGGTTGTAAATGCGGATGTAAACGACGTGCGTGCCGTGAAATGCGACAGGCTTATTCTTGCAACAGGCGGGAAAGCCGCGCCGTCAACGGGTTCAGACGGTTCGGGGTATGCGCTTGCCAAAAG
>CANQHZ010000026.1 GCA_947623805.1 uncultured Lachnospiraceae bacterium
AGGAGTTTAACATTATATTAAGCTCCCGTTTTTATTATTGAAAAGCACTTCGTTCCGTGTTAGTATTTTAGTAAATTTATCGCAGGGAGGGCGACTGGCATGAACCTCGATTTCAATTCAGAACAGTCTTCAAAATATTTACAGGTTTACGATTACTATAAGGACTTGATTGTCACGGGCAGGCTTGCGCAGGGTACAAAAATGCCTTCTATACGCAGATGCGCGCAGCAGCTTAGCCTGAGCCGCACCACTATTGAAACGGCATACCTTTGCCTTGCCGCCGACGGCTATATCATAGCGCGCCCGCAGAGCGGTTACTATGTGACAGGCAGGCAGCAGAAAGCCCCTGCTGCTACTGCGCAAAAAAATACAGCCAATCCCACTCCACAAAATGCTCAAAACAGCAAAAACAATATCCTCTACAACTTCACCTCAAACAACGTAGACGCAGACAGCTTTGATTTTAACCTATGGCGCAGATACATCAAAAGCACCCTGCGACAGGACAAGCGCATGCTGACCTACGGCGAGCCACAGGGCGAATACGAACTCAGGGAAACCATATGCAGCCACGTAATCAACAAACGCAACGCCGTCTGCCGCCCCGAAAACATAGTAATCGGCGCAGGCTCGCAGCCGCTTATGAGCCTGCTCTGCCCCCTCCTCAAAGGCAGGCACGGCGTATGCTTCCACGACACGCGCTTTGCACAGGGAATTGTAGTTTTTGAGGATTACGGCTTTGAAATTGTAAAAAATAAGGAAACTGCCGACATTTTGTACATGACGCCCTCGCATATGACCTCTCTCGGCGATGTCATGAACGTGGAAAAGCGCCTCTCTCTCCTGCGCGAATGTGCCCAAAACAGCCGCCTAATCATAGAAGACGACTACGACAACGAATTTCGCTATTTCAGCAAGCCTATTCCATGCCTGCAGGGACTTTCGGGCGGCGAAAATGTAGTATACCTCAGCACCTTTTCAAAGCTGCTTCTGCCGTCTATCAGGCTGAGCTTTATGATACTACCCGATGACCTGCTCGAACTTTACAATGAAAAAAAATCGCTCTACAACCAGACCGCCTCAAAGTCAGAGCAGCTTGCGCTATGCCAGTTTCTGCGCGACGGGCATCTCGACAGCCAGATTAGAAAGCTAAAAAGGCTCTACTCCAATAAAGCAAGGACACTGTCACAGCTTTTGGAGAAAGCCTTTGAAAGCGACGCAGAAATATCAATGGGCGAGTCCGTGTTCCTAGTGCACCTAAAGGTCAAATGCGCCCTAAACGGAGCTGAATTAAGGGAGCTTGCCCAAAGACGCGGAATGCTTATCTTTACTTCTGAAAGCAGGGGGAATATCCACAAGAAAGGGAATAGCAGCGAAAGTTATGCACATATTGCCCTCTCCTGCTGCGAAGTGCCAGTAGAAGAATTTCCATCAGCCGTGGAATTGTTAAAGGAAATTGTCAGTGAAGCAAATTTATAGTCAGCTTTTTATAGATTATTTTTATAGATAATTGCAAAATCTATTCAACCGCATAAAAACTGAGCAGAAACGGGTTGCATGGAGCAGACCTTTTAATGAAACTCCCCGCAGCAGAGCTGCGGGGTATCAGCCCGAGACTCGCTCCGCTCGTCATTAGTTTGTTACGCAGCAGAGCTGCGGGGAATTTACCCTGAGAGATTAAATATACTATCATCAAAATCTTACTGTCATTTTCTTTTAACTTTTTTTCATGCTACCTTCACTATAAATCAAACTGTCATGTAACTCTCCTATGTTACCATATCTCATTTTATCTATACGCTCTGACACTGCATTTTTAATTAGCTGTAACCGTAATAAAAATTTATCCCAATATGGTTAAGGTAAGTAAGCTAATAGCCGTTATTTTATAATCTCCAGAAGGCTTCTTATTAAACCATATAATCCCGTCTTCTACACATATTCCCTGATAGTTTGCAAACATATACTTAATAAACATATTCTTGACTTGCTCTTTAAAGTCCTGTCCAAATAACTCATCATATGCTTCAATCATCGCTGTTTCATCTTCTATCAGAATATTATTATTACCATCATAAATTGATATTGGATAGGATATTAACTTAGCAAATGATGTTTTATCCTCAACGGAATCCTTTATCATTTCCGCAAAACGCTCTGCCTCCTCTGCCTCATATCCTAGCGAAGAGTAATAATTTGCAATATCCTCGCCTATTGGGAAAAAAGTATTCTGATTTAGCGTAAAAACAACATTATTTCCAGAAATCTGCCCACCCCCGTTTATGCTGATTATACCGTTATCATCTGTATTGATGTCCATGTTAAGATAATCACCCATATTATTATTTAGTGTAAACTCTGTAGAATCTTCCCTTAACTCTCCTTGAAAAAAATTTTCCGCGCCGTCACGGGTTATATAAGCCACAGATAAATCAGCCTCTGTTCTGGTAATTACCATTCTTATCTCATCATCTTCACATTTTCCCATATAAATATTATGCTCATTGTTATGTATTCCCATATCAACAAGCTCTGTATCATGTGAAGAAGTTTCCAAATCCTGAACAATGGCTTCATCCGCAGCCATCTGGCTATCCGCTTCAGCATTGCTTTCCACACTGACGGTCGGCTGCATATCCTCCCTCATTATCCCGTCTTCATCTTCTGCCGCATTGGAATTTCCGCACCCTGTTATCAGCCAAAAACAGGCTGCGGCTGTAATAAATGCAATATGTTTTTTCATAATCGTCCCCTGAAAATGTTCTAATGCCTAATACAAAATCTCAAAATGCTTTCTCCGTAAATCGGATCGACTGTGCCATATGTACAGCATCATCTTTTGTAAAATACTCCTGATTCAAAAACAGTACATAATAGATTTCGCTGTCTTCTTTTCCCAGAAAAACATACCAGTAATGAGACTGTAACGCAGCGTTCTTCGTTTCTGGATGCTGTGACAGATATTCCTCCCAGTCAGAAGCGGTGAACAGGTCAAATGCATACTCTGTCAAAAGTGCCTGTACTTCACAGCCCTCCAGTATCTCTGGTTCGCCGAGTCGTTCCGTATGGTTCATCATCAAGGAGACATCCGTAAGCACCCCGCTCTCAAACAAAAGCATCTCGGATGCGGCTTCTCCTCTGCCGATACCTCCAGGACAATACCATTCCTTAGCAATGCCTTCCCCATGAAGCGGCTCCTGCGCTTCTCCTTCTAACAGCCAGCCGTCAAAAAATGTAAGGTTGCTTTGAAATGTTCCCCATGTAAAGCCATCAGGCAAATCATAAGTCAGATGAAGGTCAAAGTCATTCGGCAAATCAAAGGTCAAATATTGGTCCATTCCGTAATCCCGCTGCAAAAATCCCGCCAGATCCTTTGTAACCGTATATTTCTCGTCCACCGCATAAAGCAGCACGGCGTCCTGAGATTCTTTTTCCACCAGCCGGATATTGTCAATCTCATTTTCGGTATGCCCATATTCCTCCGTAGTCTCAGGACGCCAGTAGGAAAGCTGCAATTCATAATTTCTATCATGGACTGTCCCATTTTCAGATATGTACGGATAAACAAGATTGCAGACGTAAAGTCCTGTTAAGAAATCTTCCTGATCCGAAACCAGTTCCATATTCCCATATGCAAGAAATCCGTCCAGACCTTCTTCCTCCACCTTTAATGCCAGACCACCGTTTTCATACAATTCCAAAAGAGCGTCCATTGTCAGTTCCTTGGCAGCTTCATCCTCTAATCCTGCTACATCATCAGTGGATTCGGATACTGATTTTTCCTCCGCATCTGCCTGTTCGACATTTTTCGATAGCTGACCATCAATTTCAGCAGGAGATTCTGCACTGTTTGAATTGCCACACCCTGTTATCATCAAAACAAATATCATTGGTAATATCGCCGCTAAGCTCTTTTTCATTATTTTTACCTCCATACATACCTACTCATGTGTTTATTATTCTACCATAATCATACGTATTCTTTTATGAAATTTTCATTAAATATCCTGTCCCTAACGCAAAAGCGCATAAATTAAAAATCATCCCATTTTCCAAAATAAAATGGCATATGAATTGTCACATCTGTACTCCCATATGCCCTCAGATTACTGCCGCTATGAAATTTTAATTCTGGTTTAAAGAAGCCTTAAAAGCTGCACTAACTCACGTGGTTCATCTGTTTGTGATGCAATCTGTCTGGCATCAAAGCGCTTAAATCCATAATTTTCATAAAAAGAAAGCAGCTTTTCATTATTATCCGCCTCCACAAATGCTACCATGCCACCAACCTGATACTGCAAGATTTGAAGCTGTCTGATAGCTGCTTCCAACAGTTCCTGTCCCGTTATTCTGCCTTTTGCCCTGTCACTATAATTTTTTCCAAGCTGCGCAATCAAATAAGCAGCTATATTATATGTCTGTTCACTTCTATCCATCTCGCTAAATCTTGCAAGTTTACGTCTTACCGTATTGCTGAATGGCTCTGCTCTCACAACAAGAGGTTTTATCGTAATGGAAAAATATCCCAGCAATTCCGCATCTTCCACAGATAGTACCAAATATGTAACTGCCTGATGCTTCTTTGAAAATTCAATGGCATGCTGTCTTAAAAAATGCTGAACGTCCACATTTAATGGACATGAAAACTCGGAAAGGAGCTGTCTCAATTTTTCCTCTCCGAGTTTTCTATCCTCATTCACCAAATACTCACGAATGTTCAGCACAGTAAAATTATTTGTCTGTTGCATCCGCTTTCTTCCTTTTCTCCATGAATTTTAATATCTCATCTGCTCCATGCAAATAGGTAACATTAATCGGAACACGAGGTGTCTTGTCGTTGGCAGACGCTTCAATCGCATCGGCAAACATTTCCACCTGTTTCTGACCAGATATGATAAAATTCTTCGTAATGCTTGAAGTTGCCATAAAAAACACCTCCTTTATCAGTATAGCTTATTCCAATTATCGTTATGCCAGCATAACGATAATTTACATAGTTATTCTTTGCTTGCTCATACTTCCTTAATTTATTCTATGATGTTTCAGTCGCTTTTGCAATAAAAATTTTTTTGAAAGACTATGTTGCTTTTGACATTTTTTATCAATTAATTTTTATATATATCGACACTTTTTCAAAAAACTTTTAGAATATTGACACATCTCTACTTAATTTTGCCCGACAATTACCGTCTGAGCCGTATTCCAGCAAGAAGAATGAACAATAGAATTTATTATTCTACAATCAGCCGTCCATTGTCATTCCATTCGCCATACATAATGCCTGCTTTGGTGTTATCTAAAAGCTTCTGTAAGCGGCTCTGGAAAAGTTCCGGCTGTTTTTTCTTAATCTGGATCGTATCAATCCTTACACGCTGATAGAGTGGCGGAAAACTTTGAAAATTATTCCAAACCTCTGCGTCAGCTTGCAACGCCTTTAAAATATCGCTGTCAATCACAAAACCTTTCTCCGTCATATCCGGCAGCACAGCACGACCAGCATCTGTCATTCGCCCCAACCGCTCCATTCTGCGACAGCGTTCTTTATTCAGTTCAGACCATAAACTTCCTTTTCTTCGAGGAGCTAATCTTTGTGCCGTAACGCCATTATCCATTTTCTTTGTGGTACTGTCAATCCAGCCAAAACACATGGCTTCTTCCACCGCATCAATGTACCAAAATGTTTCATCATCAACAGGGCGACCACGCTTGACGACAACCCAGCATTCGTTTTCTTTGTCGTGATTTAACAGGAGCCATTGCCTCAGCTCATCTCGGTTTTGAGCTTTCAATAAGTTCCTAAATTCCATTCGTTTAATCTCCGTAAACTCCCAATTCGTCTGCTGCCTTGACCTGCTTTTCCATTTCTTTGACATATTCATCAAATGTATATAATCTCGATGAACCTTCAAAATAATACATCAGTTCTTTTGCAAACGGGCGGGCAGCCAGCATCTCATATATAGTCATCTTTTTATCCTGATTAGCCTGCACCTTTTCATCCCAAATTCTGCGGACATCTTCTTCTGTAATTGGAGTCACAAAACTACCAGATGTCTTAGACTTCATATTTGACAGTTCACGATCAAATGTCACCGATTCGCCTTCCGTTGATTGTGGTGCTTTGGCAGATGTCTGAACAGTAGAGTTACCGCTGTAATTGCTATTAATGTAATTATTATTTAATGCAATGCTCATAGAAATTCCCTCCGCTCTATTTGTAAAATCCTTTTCCAATTCCCGCTCTAAGCATTAGCCTAGTTGTTTCTGCTATTTTTTATCAATTAATTTTAATATATATCGACACTTTTTCAAAAAACTTTTAGAATACTGACACATCTCTACTTAATTTTGCCCGACAGTTAACGTCTGAATTGATTTTCAACATCTTCCGCTAAAGCGATGTTCCATCCTTTTGCCTCCACCTCTCTGCTCGTCGTTTATCCTCCCCAGCTAGATAACACTACTGTCTACTCATTTATAACATCCGTAATCACCATACCGCCTATCCGCTTCGCTGGCGCATACACCGCCACGACACACGAAACAAAAACCAGCAAAGCCACACTCCCAACAGCAGCAAACGGCACATTCCACGCGCCGCCAAAATGCGTGATGATAAGCTTCTCATAAATCAGGTAATGAAGCGCAAGCCCCAGCACTAGCCCGACCGCCATGCCGCATACCGCATATGCTGCCGCCTCTGCCGCTATCATTCTCGTCATCTGGCGGCTCTCCATTCCGACAGCGCGCATTGCGCCGTACTGTCTTGTCCGCGCGGACACGCTCATTGAAATGCTGTTCATAATATTCAGCACAGTGATAAGCGATATGATTGTCAGAAATCCATACGCCGCAATCCGAAATACCCAATAACTGCCGTGCATTTCACCCATTTCCTCCCTGCGGTTTGAAAATACGCCGTCTCCCGAAATGCGCCTGATTTTGTCCACAGTTTCTTCCGAAGCTCCCTTTTCCAATACGACATAAACTGCCATATACCCTCTCGCGCCTACGAGACGCTCAAATGTTTCCTCGGAGCAGACGACCACCGCCGAACCGCTTACGCTGCCTATTCCTTCAGAAGCAGCACAGGCTATCTCAAGCTCTGCGCTGCCAAGCTCTATCCTGTCGCCCACATCAAGCCTGCTGTCCTGGGCAAAAACCGTCATTGCATAGCCCGAATCGCCATAAGCCTTTGACATTTCCCCGTTTATTATGGATTTTTACGACCACTGCCACATATATTCGTCGTAGGAAATCAAGTCTATCACAGCCGCATTGCCGTTAATCTTTACAGGAAGCGCGGCCGCGTACATTGTGCCGATAACATCGCTTACGCCCTGTATTTCCCTAATCCGCTCCACAAGGCTTTTGTCCAGAGAATTGTCATTTTCCGCGCTTGCAATCACAAGGTCAGGCGCAAAATCGCTCTCCGACGGAAGGAGCCTTTGCACAAGGTCAAAGCAACCCGAAAAAACCAAAAACAGCGCAATCGTAAGCGCAAATGAACCCGTCATAAGAAACAGATTTTTCCTAGCCTCTGCCGCGTGACGGATTCCAAGGGATATTTCCACCTTGAAAAGCCTTGTGTTTGCCGAATTTGTGATATTCTTAGGCTTATCGGCGTTTCCCGATACCGCCGCCACTGGCGGTACTGATGCCGCCTTTCTTGCAGGAGCTGCCGCCGCGAAAAGCACCGTAATAACGCCAACTGCCGCGCCGCACAAAATCCCGCTCACGCTCACGGCCAAAAGCGGCATATCGGCAAATTCTCCCTTTACAAGAAGCTTCAGCAGCGCACACGCCGCCTGACAGACGGCAATGCCCGACAGACAGCCGATTGGAATTGCCGTTTTGCACCAGTTTAGCGCCTCAAGCCTCACGAAACGCACAATCTGCTGCCTGCTCGCGCCTATGCACCTAAGCATTCCGAAAAATTTTGTCCGCTGCGCCACATTGCTGTTCATGCAACTTGAAATCATAAACACTCCCGCCGCCAGTATGATTACAAAGCAGGCTGCCGCTAAGGGATATAACCCGTCTGCCTTCCCGCGGCTGCTTGCCCCAAGCGCCAGCAGGACGCCCGTATTTTCCTTTACATCGACATCTGAAAGATTATATCTTTGCTTTACGCCGTCTATTGTCTTTTTCAGACCGCGCTCACTTTTAAACTTAATATAAAGCTGCGGACAATCATAGCCCTCGTCATCATCTTCACGGGCTGCGTCCTTCCATTCCGAAAAGGCAATATCTTCATTTTCGATTATCCGCGCCGCCGTTTCCTCCGTTATGCCGCACAGCGCGATATGCCAGTCGCCGTGCTTATTTCTCATGCTTTCCAGCTCTGCCCTTGTAAACATCTCCGTCATGGAAAAAATAGACGTCACAAGGAACACGGCAAGAATAATGCAAATCCGCGTCATGCGGCTCTGGCGTTTATGCACGCACGCTGAAATCGGTATAAGCCCAAGATAGCTTTTCATTCGCCGCACCTCCCCAAATCGGCCAGCACGCCGTCTGAAACCTGCAGCACGCGGTCGGCTGTCTGCGCAATGCCGCGGTTGTGCGTAATCATAATAATTGTCTGCTCATACTTTTTTGACGCCTCCTTTAACATAGCGATAACCTCGCTGCTGTTCTGCGAGTCAAGATTGCCTGTCGGCTCGTCGGCAAGAATAAGTGACGGACGTGTCATAAGTGCGCGTCCGATTGCCACTCTCTGTTGCTGCCCGCCCGAAAGCTGGCTTGGCAGATGCCTACGCCGCTCCTTTAGCTTCAGCGCTTCAAGCAGCTCCTCCATATGCCGCCCGTTTGGCTTCTGGTAATCAAGCAGGACAGGAAACACCATATTCTGCTCCACGGTAAGCTCTGGTATCAGGTTAAACGACTGAAATATAAAGCCGATATTGCGCCTGCGGAATACAGTAAGCTCCCTCTCCTTCATTGAAAACGTATCCTTGCCGTCAATCAGCACCTTGCCCGAAGTCGGTGTATCAAGCGCGCCGAGCATATTTAAAAGCGTGGTCTTGCCAGACCCCGACTCGCCGACAATCGCCACAAACTCGCCCTTGGCGACGCTAAAGCTGACATTCTTCAAGGCATTTACAGCCGTCTCGCCACTCCCGTATGTCTTACAAATATTTCTGACTTCCAATAAATTCATCTCAAACCTCCTAAATTTAAATTTCTCGCGAAAAACGCCCGCCCTTGGCATCTCACAAAGCATTAACATCAATAATCTTTATGAAAAACAATTTCCATCAACATTTCACGGAATATTAACATCACCATGAAAAATATCCAACTTCAACATTTCACAAAATATTAATGTCATCCTGAAAAATGCCCGCCCTTTGGCATTTTTCTAAACATTTAGAAACACTTGGGCAGCGTCTTTTGCTGCCTTAGTGTTTCTTAATGTTTTTTTATCATAACAGCCAAATCCTACATCTCCCCTACAGCCGCCCTACAGCTTTGTAGGAATGTGACTTCCCAATGCTCATACAAGAAAATTCATCGTAAATAAAGTTCCCCTGCCCAGCTCGCTGTCCACCTCTATCGTGCCATCGTGAGCCTCCACTATCGCCTTTGCCAGCGTCAGTCCAAGCCCCAGCCCCCGCGTGTCCTTTGAAAAACGGCTTCTGTAAAATCTCTTAAAAATATGATACAAGTCCTCCTGATGTATGCCGCAGCCGTCGTCCCTTACCGCAATGCGCACAACCGACGCAAATGCGCTCCATTCCACACAGACAAGCCCTCCCTCATCAGTATGGTCAAGGGCATTTTTTATCAGGTTTCCAAGCGCCTCCTGCAGCCAAGTCCTGTCACAGCAGAGCATAATGTCATCGCCGCCCGACAGGCGTATTTCCTTTTTCTCCTGTCTTGCGCGGAACAAAAACTGTCTTTTTGCGCCCGCGGCAAGCTCCGCCACATTTATCACTGATTTTTCCAGCACGATTGTGCCAGCGTCAAGCCTTGCAAGCTTCAAAAGGTTCTGCACCAGCGTTTCAATGCGGTCAAGCTCCTGCTCTGACATCTGGCAGATTTCCCTAATATCCGACTGCTCCTCCGCCTCATAAAGTATTCCGTTGTAAATATTGAGCGCGGCAAGCGGGGTTTTCAGCTGATGCGAAATATCGGATATCGTATCCTGCAGGAATTTTTTGGCGTTCTTTTCTCTTTCCGAATGGGCATTCAAAATCGACGCCAGCGCGTTTATCTCGTGAAACAATCTGCAAAGCTCACCCTCGTCATTACACTCTATATATGAGTCCATATTGCCCGATATATATTCCTCAATCTGCGAAACGGCATCTTCCATGGCACTGTGCTGCACCTCAAAATACCTGATACACAAAAATAACACGCCGATTCCCTCGCACAAAAAAACCGCCACAACATACAGCGCCGCTCTGCCCCCGTCAAACGAAAGCAATAGCGCCAATACTGTCATAGCGGATAAAACACAGGACAAAATACCCGCAAAAAGGGCTTTAATTTTTCGGTCTGCAAATATCTTCATCACTCACCTCTGCCAGAAACATTCCATTTATATCCCATTCCGCGGACTGTCACGATATGCCTCGGCTCGCTGGGATTGTCCTCAATCTTCGTGCGGAGCCTGCGGATATACACGGTAAGCGAATTGTTGTCTATAAAATTTTCGTCGCAGTCCCACAGCCTGCCCAAAATCTGTTCAGCGGAAAGCACCTGATTAGGATTTTCCATAAAAAAGCACAGCAGCTTGTATTCACTCGCCGTCAGGTCAATCCGCCTGCCCGCTTTCCAGACCTCGCCCCTTGTGAGTCTCACGCTAATATCATTGGAGCAAAGCTCACCCGCCTGCCCCCCAAAGCCTTCGCTCCTGCGCAGCAGCGCATTAAGCCTTGAGAGGAATACGGCAAGCTTAAAAGGCTTCGTGATATAATCATCGCCACCTATGTCAAGCCCCATGATTATGTCCGTCTCATCATCAGCGGCAGTGAGAAACATAATCGGCAACGCAGAGGTTTGTCTAATTTTCCTGCAAAAGTCAAAGCCTGAACCATCGGGCAATGACACATCTAAAATGGCAAGACGATATCTGCCCTCCTCCCACAGCGCATCCGCCTCCCTCGCAGTACGCGCCACAATCAATTCATAACCCTGTTTCTTTATGGCAAAAGAAAGCCCATTTATCAGGCTCAAATCATCCTCCAACAGAAAAAGCTCTTTCACTCGCGCCAGCTCCTTTCGTATATACAATGTATTGACAAATACATTCATCTAAACGCACAATCCTGCACCCAAACAAAATAATAAGCGGCAACCCAGCCCGCGCAGCCCTACAGACAGCGCAGCCCAAACTACCACTTACGATTATAAACGATATTCAAAATGAGAACAACTTACAATTTTGTAGGGAAAATTTACTCCTCCTCCCCCTCATCTGCCTCATCCTCAACATACTCCAATATATCCCCAGGCTGGCAGTTCAGCGCCCTGCATATGGAATTTAACGTAGAAAGCCTCACAGCCTTTGCCTTATTGTTTTTAAGAATCGAAAGATTGGCAAGCGTGATGTCCACCTCTTTTGCGAGCTCCGTCAGCCCGACCTTGCGCTTTGCCATCATTACGTCAAGATTTATGATAATCGCCATTACGTCGCCCTCCGCTATTTTGTGCCACAGCATAATCCAAACAATCACTAAATCGTCAAATCATTTTCCAGCTTGTAATCCACAGCCTTGTCAAACACAAACGCAAGCACCTTGCTGAAAAGCCCCGCTATCACAAACACCAGCACCAGCACGAGCATCGCCGCCGTCATATACAAAAATGTCCGCAACAGGCACACCACGGCGATAAAAAAGCTGTATGTCCCCATTCTCTGCAGGCTCACGACATTCTCGCGCACAAAACAGTTATTATTCAGCACAGTGCGGAACATCTTCCTCAGCTCACCTAATATCATAATCGCCAGCACTCCAAGCACAAAATAAATAACCACAATCTCCCTATAGTGCCCGTCAAAGCTCTCATAATTAAAAAAATCCAACACAAGCCGCACACTCCACGGAAGCGACACAGTGACTATCATTCCAAAAAAATACATAAAATCAAGCAGATACTTTGTAAATACTGCCACAGTTTCCCTCTTCACAGCTTCCCCACTCCTCCCTAAACCACTGCATATGTAAATGCAATAAAAATATCCCTTTTCCGAGCATCATTTCCAACACATAAAAGCTAAAATATTATACAATTTCTGACAGTTGCAATTGCTTCAAAAAGCGATCCTCAATATAATATTGAATATCCAACTTTTCTACCGATTGCTTTTTTGCTTTAATAGGTATTTTTAGTTTACCAAAAGAAACGCTCATTAAACCTATATTCAAATCCCTAAACTGTTGTCTGTCAACCTTGGACACATATTCTGAACTTAATGCAACATACACTTCATTGGCATATTGCTTATATCGGACCGCTTGTTCCAAACCAGATTTCCAATCAGAAATTTTTGCTTCTACAGCAATAAAATTTTTAGTGACAGCATCTACCTTTTTTACAGAGGTAATATAATTACCCTCAATTTTTACATACCCCATATCTTCTAATTCTCGAAGAAAATGATAAAATTTCTTTCCAATTTGCCCATCTGATATCTCGACATCTTCCAAATTAACTTTTTTATTATTATAAATATCACTAAAATAATAATACGCATTAAAATATTCATCAAACACAACATTGCTTCTGTTAATTTCAGTTGAATAAACAATATCTGCAATATTATTTCCACCCCGTAACTCTCTGACAATATAATGTGTCCCAAATCTTTCCCGCAAATCAGAAACCAATTTTTCTACTAATGCTTTTTCATTTACAAACATATCTCTCACCTGCTACTTTGCTTCTAAATTATCTTTTTTAAATTTTTCAGTAACTTATAATAGTCTGTATTTTTTTGAGTTCCCAAAATTTCTTTTGGTATCGCATCAAGATTATTTAAAGCTGATTTAATCCGATCCTTCAAATAAGTAATTTTATCATTTACTGCACATTCATTTATCTTATCAACTTCCTCTATCATCATCTGCCAATGATGCAGCTGTATGCTTTTATCTCCTGTGCCTATTTCAATCGCTGATTTTCCACTGCACCACTTACAATTGCAGCCTCCAAAATAGTCATAAAGCTGTTTAAATGCAAATGTGTCCTTTTTGGGATATGTCAAAAATGATAATACTTGCGGAAAATAAAATTTTGAGTATAAATTAAATGAATCTTTTTCCTCTTTTATGTACTGCTCATCAAAATAATCAATACTTGCCAGCCCCAGAGAAAAACCATGTATTCCCTTCGCAATCAATGTCAGCCCTAAAGGAATAGGAACTTTCAATGCAATCACAGGTTTATTCGTATATTTTTGCAAATTAATCATAAAATCAAGATAACTTCCCAACGATTGTTCATTTAACTGTTTCATATCGGAAACCTGTACAATAAATCCATCTACCTGTGCATGAACAAAATAAGACAATATTTTATCTGCCTGAAACACCAAATGACCAAGCCCTATTGATATCATTGCATACTTCTCTTTTCCTTCATCTACCACCTGTACGCTTTCATCAATTAATTGAATGTTTATTTTAATCCAATCATCTATTTTATCTACAGAATAATCTGTATTGCTGATATAATGGTATGGTAAAATCAATTTTTGTCCCATAGACACTGTAGAATACCATGTCTCGATATATTCTTTTCGCTTATTTGGATTATGTAAATATTCTAAGGAAATAACTCCCTTATCTGGTGAATAAGGTAGATCTATCAGCCCCTTTGTATTAGCAAATGCAACATACGATAATCTTTGTGTAGAAGGATCAATAATTACATTTTTAAAATTATTTTTTGCAAAATATAAATGTAAATTTTTCATCCAATTTTGAACATGGATAGGATAAATAATATCCGATTTATTTACATTCTCAAATTGCTCTGTCACATCTTTCTCTCGATATATCCAAGCGTAATATTTTCCTACTGTTATCAGTTCTTCTTGAATATTATCTTTTTCAAAAGCATCTATGAACTCATCAACTGTCTGAAAACGTGCATATGGCTCTTTCGCAGTCGCTTTAAATATAATTCTTTCCAACCCATCACTAATATTAGGATTATACTGTCTAGGCGGAATAATTGGATCATTCAATATTTTCAATAGCAATTCGGGCAATGTTGCTGCTTTGTATGGAATATTCTTCGTCAACATTTCATATAAAATAATTCCTAATGCATATATATCAGCCCTGTAGTCAATGTGCTTGCTGTCCCTTAACTGTTCTGGCGACATATATAATGGCGACCCGATTTGTGCTCCTGTTGAGGTTATTGAAGAAAAATCTATAATTTTGCTCAAGCCATAATCAATGATTTTAACATTCAAATTTTTATCAATCATTATGTTATCTGGCTTTAAATCTCTATGAATGATACCTTCTCTTTCAATTATTGTAGTGTGCAACTCCTTTACCCCATTTAAAATATCCACAAAAATGTGAATTAATACGTCAGGCGAAGATGCTGTTTTCAAAAAATTTCTCAAAGTTATGCCTTCAAAATACTCCATTACAATGACATATTCCATGATGCCAAATTCATTTTCAAAATAAAAATCCTCTTGATATTGAATCAGGTTTTTACCCTTTACATTTTTTAAAACGTCAATTTCTCTCGTAATTCGATTCTGTTCGTTTTTAAATTCATCTAATATATAAGTCTCCGACAAGACTTTTGCGGCATACTTTTTACCGTTCTTCGATACCCTGTATACATCTCCAAAACTTCCACTTCCAAGTGCTTCTTCAAATAAATAATCATTAATTACTCGTCCAACAATATTCACTTGTGTTTTCCTCGCTTTCACTAAAAATGCAGATAATATTTTTACACAGTTGTAATTTTCTGATACATCTTCATCAGTTCTGCCACGCAACTTTCCTCTGTAGTGTCCTTAACCGAAAAGCCGTATGCCTGCATAACTGCCCTGTCATTCTGTTGGTGTGCTTTTCTTAGTTCGGTCGGCATCAACAATTCATCATAAAGCTCCGCCAGCGTACTATTGGGATATAAGGCTCTGGCTGCTAAAATCCCCTTTGCTGTCTGCTCAATTTTTTCTCTCTGCTCATTTGTGGGATTGCACCAAGGAAAATTATTGTAAACTATTGTGTTTGAATAGCTGTAATCACTTTTTAATCTTCCGCAAACAGCTCTCATCCATGACATATGGACATTGGAAACAATTACCCCGAAATGATAAAGGGATGAATTTTTCATAACAAATAATTTATCCCCTGGTATAACATCTGCTGAGAGATAATCTATAGGAATATAACGCCTCTGCTCTGAAGATACTTTTGGGATAGCTACATAATCTGTATCACTTATGCGTATTTCATCAAATAGCGTTGGTGTAGCCGCTTTCTCCCTTGTTGCCGCTTTTTTGCTTTGTTCCCTAAATATTTGCACTTTTTTCACACGTTCCATAATCAAGCGGCTGTTTTTTATATCTTGTGGATTTGCTTCTGCTAACCATAGGCAGTACCTCGGCTGTCTTTGTATAAAATCACGCCCCATCATAAATGGTCTTATAAATCGCTCTGTCAGTGGCTCTTTCCGTATAAATTCTTCTTTCTCCTCCTCTGTCAATATCAGATTTCCATCATCTGTTGGCTGGCTGCCCCTGAACATTTCGGGTACATCGCACAATGGTTTACTTCTCCTGTCAATAAACACATTCTCGGCATTTACTAAATAAGCATTGATATTACCCACATTTATCGAACGCTCACTTGTGTATATTACTTTTTGCTTTTTGCAGGGTGCTACACTAAAACCTATAATGACACAATGAACGTGCGCTTTTATTTTCGCCTCGCTGTCCCAACGGAATGTGCGGTGCGCAAAATCTATATGAACACCCTCAGCAAATAACGGTCTCCAAAGTGCCGCCACTTGTTCACCCTGCGCAATAGAGTTAGTTGAAACAAGTGCTGCCCTTGCCTTTGAACCTTTCATATAATCTGCCGCTTTGCGATACCAACAGGAAACATAATCCATATTTTTCCCCATATCGCCCATAATCATTGCCATTTCTGTTTTTTGCTTTTGGCTTTGATAGGCATACCCTACAAACGGTGGATTACCCATAATGTAATCCAATTCATTTTGCGGGATGATGCTTTCCCACTTTAATGTTAATGCGTTCCCCTCAATCACATTCGCATACGATTTCAGCGGCAAAAAGTCAAGGCTCATATGCACTATGTCCTCTGTTTCCTTCATCATCTGACTTTCCGCAATCCATAGCGCCGTCTTTGCGACAGTTACGGCAAAATCATTGATTTCAATTCCATAAAACTGACTGATTGATACCTGTATAGGATTGATTGCATCTCCAAGCACTATTTGCCCGCTCTGCAATTCATAGATAACTTCATTTTCTAGTCTGCGCATTGATATATAGGTTTCCGTTAAGAAATTTCCTGAACCGCACGCTGGGTCAAGAAATTTCAATCTCGCAAGTTTTTCTTGAAATGCGTTCAGCTTTGCTTTCTTTGTTCGTTCTACTGCAATCCCCTTAATCTCGTCAAACTCGGCTCTAAGCTCATCCATAAATAGCGGATTGATAACCTTGTGTATGTTCTCAATGGAAGTATAGTGCATACCTCCGCTCCGCCTCGTTTCAGGATTTAATGTACTTTCAAATACTGCCCCAAAGATAGTCGGGCTTATGTCCGACCAGTCAAAATCTTCACTCGCTTTATTCAAGAGTAGGCTTTTGATTTCCTCGGTAAACGGCGGTATCTCTATGGTTTCATCTGCGAACAGTCCGCCATTAACATACGGGAACGCTGCAAGCTTTGGATTATCCTCCGACAAATATTTGTCCCTGTCCTCTGGCTTAGTGTCCAGTATCTTAAACAGTTCTACAAGTGCTTTGCGAAAACCATTTATAGGAATGTCTTTCAGATAATCGTGAAACATCATATGCGCACCAAAAATACCTGCGTCCTCTGCATACAGGCAGAAAACAAGGCGCACACACAAAGCATTAAGGCTCTTAAAAGATTGCTCATCAGGCTCTTTGTACTGCACTATCAGCTTATCATAAAGCAGACCGACAATCTCCCCCGCCTTAACCGATATTTCCATTTCGTGGGAAAGCTCCTTGACTTCTTTTTTGAACATAAAATCAAACAGCGGCAGCTTGTTGCGCACTTCCTCAAGTGGAATGACCGTTGCAGGCTCATTTGGCTTATTCATATCGTGTATTTCAAAGGTCTTGAAATTACAGGCAACTATCCATAAGGGTGTTTCATTAGGTATCATCCATTGTGCGTAATTGCGTCCCTGCTCAAACGGTGTTCGCATTGTGCCGTCTGACTGTTGTGCTTTCTTACTTAAATCTTTATCTATGCTTTTCTGCTCTATCAGCACTCTTGTCTCAGGTATATAGACATCTATGAATTTCGTTTGACCGTCCACGACTACACGCTTTTCAAAAATGATTTTCTTTGTCACATCTCCTATCCCAAGCACATTGCTGAAAAACTCAATCCAGAAACGCTGGCTGTCGCTTTTCTCGTCCCCGATGCCCCGCCAATCATTGTAAAATTTAGTAGCTGCTGATCTCTTTTCCGCCTCTGTCATAATATACCTCATATTCTATAAAAAATATTTTCAAATAATTACCACTGATATATTATCATAAATCTATTGAAAAATCAGCAAAAACCATAAACTTTTATTATCTGTAATGATTAAATGCATAAAAAAATTTTCCCTTGTAAAACACCACATAAAGGCAAAAACAAGGGAAAGGTACATAATTTAAAACTAATCTAAACAAAGCTACACCCTAACAATCTAATAAACTCCCCCAACCCCCAAATCCCCATCAATCGTATTCATATTATAAACCAACACCACATCAACCTCACAGTCAAGCCCCTCCACAAACGCTGCCACTCCCTTTTTATAATACCTAGTATCAAAAACATAAATCCTCTCATAATGATGCGCCAAAAACGGCACCATAGAATTAGCATAACTATCCTTGACAAGCACAAGCGTCCTATCGCTCTGCGCATTTTCGTTCGTAATCTCTATCAGCGGATGAAGATTGTCAAGAAAAAGCGAATACTTGTCCTTTTTCTCCAGATATTCCAAATTGTACAGACTGTCAGTGACTACTCCCGTATCCGTATAATTGACGCTAAGACAGTCATCAGAACGGGTATAAATCGTTATTCTGTCACCATCTAAGCTGTAATCATTCGCCTTTGAGTACAACGTCCCAAAAAAATCCTGCGTCACAACCTCCGCATCCCAGTTCCCCAACGCTTCCGCTTCAAACCCCATTTCCTCACAAAACGCCTTATACCCCACATACGCCCCGAAAGTCGTCCAATGATGGTCCGTTCTATAATAAATCTCCCCCTCATCCCTACTCTGCATAAGCATATCGCTGCAGTCAATCGGCGCAATCTCCGTCATCTCATACAGTCGCCTCGCCGTATCCATCTGATTTCTGACAGGTGCATTGGCAGGCAGCTTATCACTGTTTACATACACAGCCGTCGGCACAAGCATTAGATGAACCTCCGCCTTGCCGTCAAGCTTCTCCGCAAAGCTCTTAAAAATCCTCCCAATCCTCTCCGTATTTTCAGGCGCAGAATAATCCTCAATAAGACTACCATCATCAACCAAAAATATACCGTTTATCTCCCTCTTGCCCAATGCCTTGAGCACAGCCGTCCTCGCCCCCACAAACGCATCGCGCAGCGGAAAATGGTCGGCAAGGTAATCGTTGACACCATCCATATAATCCCCACTTCTCACAGCTTCCCACGTAAAAGCAGGCATTTTCGCAAGATAACGGTTTTCATTTTCCGAAAATTCCTTTTTTTCCAAAAGCACAAGCAAAGCCGCCAAGCCAAGCACGCATGTAAAAATGCCATATACCGTAATTTTCCTCACAGCAGCCTTCATTTACCGCTCTCCCCCCCAACAGCCACAATACACAACACTCACCAAGCGCCACTCAACAGCATCACGCCCCACGTCAAAACCTAAAATACAAAAACGGATTGTAAGTGTCACTCACCAAAAACGCCACAGACACCAAAAACAGTGCCACATATCCGACCGCCGACACAATATAAACCGCCCTCATCCTTAAGCTCTGCTCACCCGCAGACGCCTCAATCCTCTCCAGCCTCTCCTTTATCCATGGATACACAGGAAACGCAAGCACAACCGCCGCAAACAGCACAGCGCCGTAATTGCCAAGATACCACAAGCACTCACTCCCCCACAACGGATTACCCGCAAGCAGCAGCATCGAGCTGATAAACAGCTTAATCTCACCCATATCCTCGCATACAAAAATGACGAACCCGACTACCACAATAATTATCGAGTACAAATGCTGGAAAATTTTTGGCAGCTTTTTCAGCCATTTCCCCCACACATATTTTTCCAGCGCAAGCAGTACGCCATGATACAGCCCCCAAAGCACAAAATTCCAAGCCGCACCGTGCCAAAGTCCCGTAAGAAACCACACGACAAACATATTCCTCAGATGTCTCGCCGTACCCTTTCGGTTGCCTCCCAGCGGAATATAAACATAATCGCGAAACCACGTACCAAGCGAAATATGCCATCTACGCCAAAAATCCGTTATGGAAACGCTCGAAAGCGGATATACGAAATTTTCAGGGAAGTGGAACCCCAACATACGCCCCATGCCAATCGCCATATCGCTGTACGCGCTAAAATCAAAATAAAGCTGCAGCGTAAATGCCGCCGCCCCAAGCCATGCCGTAGCAGCCGACATATGCGCCAAAGCCTGTATCCCTGACGCGGCGGACGTTCCCTCCACTCCAAGCAGATGTATCTCCTCCCAGAGCGCACCTACATTATTTGCCAGCAGCACCTTTTTAAAAAGTCCCCGCAAGAAACGCAGAAACCCCTCATAAACCTCGGTCTTATCTATTCTGCGCCCGCGCAATTCTTTCTGCACAGTCGCATACCGCACGATAGGTCCCGCCACGAGCTGCGGGAACATTGACACATATGTCAGATAATCCTTATAGCTTTTTTCAACAGGCACTTCTCCCTTATACAAGTCAATGGTATAGCTCATAGTCTGAAAAGTAAAAAAGCTGATGCCCACAGGCAGCCCCAGCCCAAGCGGTTTGACGGACGTATTAAAAATCCCGTTTACCGTCCCAATTAAAAAATCCGCGTATTTGAAAAAGGCAAGCACAGACAGATTTATTCCCACTGAAATAATGAGAAAAATCCGCCTTCTGCCCGCCGTCGTCCCAAACCGCGTCATAAGCCTGCCGCTACAGTAGTCCACCATCGTGGCAAACAGCAACAGCAAAATATATACAGGCTCGCCCCAAGCATAAAATATGAGGCTGAATACAAGCAATACCGTGTTTTTATATTTATAAGGAACAAGATAATACAAAATCAGGCAAAGCGGTAAAAAGAAAAATAAGAACGGTATGCTACTGAAAACCACTGTCTGCCGCCCTCCTAGATGCCTGCTTCTATTATTTCAAGGATTGCGTCCTTATTTTGAGAAATCACAAGCCATACATAGCTGCCCTTTGAATCCACAGAGCTTTTGTCCACAATCTCAAACTGCTCGGGCAAATAATTCTCCATTTCCGCGCGCTTCTCATCTATTACCGTACTAAGCGCCGCCTCTATGTCCGCTACCGAAGCTTCGTCTTTCGCCTTCATAATTACGACCGTTTCCGCGCTTGTCGCATCCTCGGACATCGAGAAGACATATTCCTCCAATGTATCCGGCTCTATACCATAATAATTTGAGATAAAGTCGTCATCCATCTCTACAGGCGATATCAGCTCTACATTCTTAGTTATCTCGTCATATATCTCATCTATTGATTTTGGTTCTTCAGCCGCCTTATCCGTTTCCTGAGTTGATGCATTATTTGACACTGCAGCAGTGCTTTTCTCCGCCCCGCCACAACCGCCAAGCAGTACCGCACTGATAAGCATTACCGTAAACCCGCACAATTTATATGTTAATTTTTTCATTTTTTCCTCATTTCTGCATTTTTAGAGCTTATGCTTTCTTCTGTCTCGACTTCATTGGCATTATTTTCTTCCGTTTCAGCATTGCTAAGCTGCTGCGCGGCATAATCCCTTAAAACCGAAACCCACACATCATACGCCGCCGCATTCTGGTGCACAAAGCCATCACTGCAAAACTCCTTCGCCAAATCGCCGTTCTCATCAGCAAGCGAATCGGCAAGACTGACATAGCCCCACTCGTTCTCCTTAGCAAGCTCCTCAAGCATTGCGTTGAACTCACGGATTGTATCATTTTTAAGATTGCCCTTTTCTTTTCCGTGGAGCACATATGTCATGCTCATTATATAAACTTCCACATCGGGGCAGCTTTCTTCTATTTTCTCTATCAGTTCTTTGTACTTATCGCGCGTCTTTTCAAGGCCGTAAACATTCAAATCGTTTATGCCCAGCATAATAAACACGCGCTTGCTTTCCATAAGTGCAAGGCTGTCCCAGATATAACGTTTCTGCCCTTTGTATATGGGATGAACGCTCTTTTTATTCTTCGTGTCCCAAAACGCATTGTTTACCGAAAGACTGCCCGCGGCAAGAAATTTCATGCGGCTAAGCAGCGTATCATCCTTGCGTTTCTGGGCATAATTGCGGAAACCGAGCATGACGGAATCACCCACAAATACGGAATCATCATAGAAACTCTCTATTTCCTCCTGAGTAAACTCCAAAAGCTCACTGCCGGTTTCTCCCTCAACACTAGTTTCTGTCGCTTTTTCGGTTTCTGCATTAGTCGGGGCCTGTCTGCTGTCCTGAGCCGCCTGCACGACTATCCCATTATTTACAAGAACCGCAGCCATAAGGCAAAGCGCCAAGCCACAGCCATAAAATTTTTTAATCATCATCTGTTCACCCTTCATTCTTTTGCCGTATATAAATAATTGCCACTTAAATCGACAACCCGTTATTTGACCTGTCGATTTAAGTATATCTTTGTCATTATAAAATGTCAACCCACAGGGCGTTAAGATTTGGCGTTATTTGACGTTTATGCCGCCGCGCTATCAGGCGCTTTGGCGTAAAGCAGCTTAAGCAATATAGGCACCAGAACCGACGATACGATTATCAGTAATATCACAGCTGTAAAAAACTGGGAAGACATCAGCCCCACAGAAAGCCCTTTCTGAGACACTATCAACGCTACCTCGCCGCGCGTCATCATTCCTACACCGATTTTAAGACAGTCGTACCCTTTAAAGCCACACAGTCTCGCCATCAGCCCGCAGCCGATTATTTTTGAGATTAGCGCGACAATGATAAATGCTATTGAGAAAAGCACGAGCGAACTGTCTATGCCGTCTATATTTGTTTTCAGCCCGATGCTTGCAAAAAACACAGGTCCGAAGAACATATAGGAGTTGATGTCGATTTTCTCATCTATATACTTGGAATCCCTTATGCTGCACAGAATTATGCCCGCCACGTATGCACCCGTGATGTCCGCTATACCAAAATATTTCTCCGCCGCGTACGCAAGGAACAGGCAAAACGCCAGCCCTGCAATGGGAATACGGCGCGTGTGCGGATAGCGGTTGTCAACATATTTGAATATCTTGTAGGAAATCACGCCGAGCACAGCGGCAAGCGCAAAGAACAGTACAGTGTTTAAAACAACCTTGCTTGGGCTCGACGATGGGCTCTTAAAGCCAATTACAAACGTGAGGACTATGATGCCGATAACATCATCAATTATCGCCGCGCTCAAAATCGTAGTGCCGACGTGGCTCTGCAAATGTCCCATCTCCTTAAGCGACTGTACCGTAATGCTCACAGACGTTGCCGTCATAATGCACCCCGTAAAAATCGCCTTGTAAAACTCCTCCGTGCCCTGCGCTGACCAGAAGACCTTATACAAAAGCGCACCCATTCCAAGCGGCACAAACACGCCCGCGCACGCAATCAGAAACGCAATCGGTCCTGTTTTTAAAAGCTCCTTTAAATCCGTCTCAAGTCCCGCGGAAAACATAAGCAATATGACGCCTATCTCCGCCATATCAGCGAGGAAATCGGTCTGGCGCACCCAGCCTAAAACACTCGGTCCTATGAGCAGTCCCGCGACAATCATTCCGACTACCTGCGGAGCCTTAAGCTTTCTGGCTACTATGCCGCACAGCTTCGCGGCTACTATTATTATAGCCAAATCCCTAAACACTTCATACGGTTCCATTTTTTCATTTCTCCCCTTTTTACGTTATTTATTCCAATATGGATTTTAGCACTACTGTATTGCGTATTCAACTGATTTTTTATATTTTTTTTAGGATTTTTTGCGGATTTTTTCAAGTATTTTTGAAAAAACACTTGCACTTTTTTTTAATTTCTATATAATAGAAGAAGTGTATTTGGTTCGTTGCTTGATATCGCGGCGCGTGGCTCAGCTTGGTAGAGCGCAGCGTTCGGGACGCTGAGGTCGCAGGTTCGAATCCTGTCGCGCCGATTATATAAAAAACATGGGCTTATCAAAAGTCCATGTTTTTTTATAATTATTTTTGATTGATAATTCTATTTTCCCTATCCATAACCTTACAATAGACCACAGCCACAATACTGCTCACAAACGTCGCCACAATTGCGGGTGCAATAATTCTTGTGGGATTGGTGCTGCCGTATTGGCTTCGGTACGCTATTATATTTACGGGAATTAGCTGCAAGGATGATATATTCATTATTAAAAAAACGCACATTTCTCTGCTTGCCGCGCGTCCTTTTGCTTCTCCCATATATTCCTTGTTTCCTCTTTCCGTTTCAAGCTGCTCCAAATCGCTCATTGCCCTAAGCCCCGCAGGAGTTGCTGCCCAGCCTAAGCCTAAAATATTCGCCACAAAATTTGCCGACATAGAATCAAGCGCTCTATGTCCTTTTGGTATCCTCGGAAATAAAAATCTCATAAGCGGTGATATGGCATTTGTCAGTGAACTTATTACTCCTGCCTCCGCCGCTACCTCCATAAGTCCATTCCAAAACGCTACAATACCAAGCATTGATATACCAAGCGTCACGGCCTCTTTCGACGATGACAGCACGGCATCCGTCACAGCCTGCATATTTCCGCTAAGCGCGCCATATATAATTCCGATTATCAGCATCCCGCCCCACAGATAATTCATCATACCGCAATACCCTCTTGCGTATTATATTATTAAAATTTATGTGATACAAATACAATATATGCTGTTCAACCCGCTTCTTAAATTTTTCGCATCAAAAAATCCCTGACCACACAGGCAGGGATTTTTGCAACAAACATTATTTATAATAAAATCTTCCGCATTACCTTGATTTTACACAAAATCCATACGGATAAGTAAGCACAGACAACAGCCACGGCAAAAAACACTGCTTCTCCAATCACAACGGGGAAAATGTCAGGATATATATGCAGCACCTTATTCAGTACATTGAGGAAAAACGGATGTATAATATATATCCCAAAAGAATATTTGGATATTTGACTTATTATCCTGTTTTTGCTGCACTTTTCAAGGAAAGAGCTATCTGCCGCCAGTGCGAATATCGCAACGGAATAAACTGCCACCAGCAAGTTATCCGGCGAATTGTCCGCTCCAAATGCCTGTCCGATTAACATTCCTATAGTGCCTGCCGCCAGCCAAAGCATAGAACGACTTCTTTTCATTTTATGTTTTCTTATATAATATCCCATTAAAAAGTAAAAAGGGTATACCGTATTTATAGGTATCATTATTTCTATCGCAATACCAAACAGCCTGTTCACTGCCGGACGCACTATAGTCAGTCCAAACAATATGGCAAGCATAAATCTGTAGGTTCTGTCATCTACGTTCTTTGTAAACGCCCTAAATAATGGCAGCATAAGATACATTCCAAGCATCATATACACATACCACATATGTGTCCAGCTACGTCCCTCCAGCAGATTTTTGACAGAAACCGCCACAACATGCGGTATATCTCCAAAACCATCACTCGCCGCTGTTTCCATAAGGCAATAAAGCAAGCCAAAAGTCAATAGCACAGCCGCCATTCTTGCAATATATTTTCCCGTCTTTTGCAGACTTATCTCCTTTTTATCGTCCAGCAAAAGATATCCGCTAATCATCACAAAACACGGCACTGCCCAGCGCACAAGTACCTGTATCAAGACGCAGTCAAAAAAACGCCTCGGTCCGCCTAGGCTTTCTATCGACACAGACGATGTCCAACCGCCTACAATGTGGATAAACACTATAGCACAGGCGGCAAATCCTCTCAGCGCGTCTATCCAGCCACAGCGCTTATATGACGAAGTCATCAGATATCAGCCCCTTGCTCTCTCAAAAACTCCACCACATCACCTACAGTGCGCACCCGCTTTTCCAGCTCCTCATAAGACACTTCAATGCCATACTCATCCTCAAATGCCATCACGAGCTCCACCAAATCTATCGAATCCGCCCCTAAATCGTCTTTAAACGTCATATCTTCCTTAAGCTCTATTCCTGTCAAATGCAATTGCTCCTCAATAATCTCAAACACTCTCTCCATATACAAACCTCCACCTTGCACACCCCTCCATGCGCAGACACTAAAAATATACCAAAAGGAAGTATATTATTACATATTGCGTTTGTCAACTGTTTTATGCCTGTCCCTGCAATTTTATTTTTCAATAAATTTTAAAAGAGCGCAAAAAAGAAACAGCCATAAATGCTGTTTCTTTTTAGAGAAGGTATTTCTTTCCTATTGGGGTATAGCAAAAAAACTATAAATATATTGGGGTTACATTTTGTATTATATCAGCGATACCATATAATGTCCATTTATACAATTCACAAATTTTACAAAGCCGTAAGTTAATTTTTGTGTATATTCACCAAATCTTTCTCTTTTTCGTCATTTTCATTCTTTTCACCCGCATTATCCGCAAAAAGCTTTTCAAACTCATCACGTCCGATTTTTTCTTTTTCAATCAAAAGCTTTGCGCAGTTATGGAGAACAGCCTCATTTTCCATGATAATGCTCTTTGCCTTTTTGTAGCACTCGTCAATAATCGCCTTGACTTCCACATCTATCGCGCTTGCAACCGCCTCAGAATGACTTCTCGTATGCGCAAGGTCTCGCCCGATAAATACTTCATTGTCATCTTCGTCATAGTTGATAACGCCGATATTCTCTGAAAAGCCATAGCGCGTAACCATTGCCCTGGCAACTTTTGTCGCCTTTTTAATGTCGCTTGACGCGCCTGTAGTTATATCGTCAAATATAACTTCCTCCGCAATACGTCCCCCAAGCGATACCATAATGTCCTGCATCATCTTTCCCTTTGTGTTGAACATCTCATCACGTTCAGGCAGCGGCATTGTATATCCCGCCGCACCCAGGCCTGTAGGTATGATTGACACGGTATACACAGGTCCCACATCCGGCAGCACGTGGAAAAGTATCGCGTGCCCCGCCTCGTGATACGCCGTGATGCGCTTTTCCTTGTCGGATATAATGCGGCTCTTTTTCTCCGCTCCGATTCCTACCTTTATGAAAGATTTCTTGATATCTTCCTGAACTATATACGCACGGTTGTCCTTTGCTGCGCATATCGCGGATTCGTTCAAAAGATTTTCCAAATCCGCACCTGTAAAACCTGCCGTTGTCTGCGCCACCTGTTTTAAGTCCACATCCTCGGCAAGCGGCTTGTTTTTGGCATGAATATTGAGAATGTCTTCCCTGCCGCCTACATCGGGGGGCGCTACGCTGATTTTCCTGTCAAAACGTCCCGGTCTTAAGATAGCGGGGTCCAGTATATCCACACGGTTCGTCGCCGCCATCACTATAATTCCCTCGTTTGTGCCAAATCCGTCCATCTCTACAAGGAGTTGGTTTAATGTCTGCTCGCGCTCGTCATGTCCGCCTCCCATACCTGTACCTCTGCGCCTTGCCACAGCATCAATCTCGTCGATAAACACGATACACGGCGCATTTTTCTTGGCATCCGCAAACAAGTCCCTCACGCGTGACGCGCCGACGCCGACAAACATTTCCACAAAATCCGAACCCGATATTGAAAAGAACGGCACATGCGCCTCGCCTGCAATAGCCTTGGCAAGCAGCGTCTTACCCGTACCGGGCGCTCCCTCCAAAAGCACGCCCTTGGGAATCCTGGCGCCCACCTTTGTATATTTGAGAGGGTCTTTTAGGAAGTCTACTATCTCCTCCAAATCCTCCTTTTCCTCCTGAAGTCCGGCAACGTCCTTGAGTGTAATATCTCCGCCCGTGGAAAGCCTTGCGCGGCTCTTTCCAAAGTTCATCATCTTACCGCCGCCATTGTTGCCCGCATTCTGCGCGTTCATCATGCTGAACATAAAAACAATCACCACTACCAGCATAAGCAGCGGCAAAAGCTCCGTCAAAAACCAGTTTTCCTGCGGTACGTCCCTGACTACCGGGTCTATATTGTATTTTTCAAGGGTTTCCTGAATTTCCACCACGTCCGACACATACAGCGTCCTCTGCTGATTATTTTTCAACGTGACATAAACCGTACCCGTAGGGACTTGCTCATTTGGGTGTATCTCCACATCCACTATAAGTCCCTCTTTTAGCTGACTTTCAAATTCACCCTTTGTGTAGGAATCATCGGTCCCCCTGATAGTGCCTACCCATATAGTGACAAACACGAGAATCATTATAATTATAAAAGTTAAATTAATTCCTTTTGCGCCTTTTCCCAATTTCTTTCTCCTATTCCTGCTTTTACGCTAATTTAGTTCAACCACCCCAATATAGGGAAGATTTCTGTATCTTTGGTTGTAGTCAAGACCGTAACCTACCACAAACTTATCAGGTATCTCAAAGCCTGTATAATCAACATGCACGTCTATCACGCGTCTGTCCGGCTTATCAAGCAAGGTGCAGAGTGCAAGGCTTCTGGGACCCCGCTGCTGCAAAAGCTCCAAGAGATAACTCAGCGTCCTGCCCGAATCGACGATATCCTCCACCACAATAACATCCTTGTCCTTTAGCGGTTCGTCCAAGTCCTTGACTATCTTCACCACACCGCTTGATTTTGTGGCTCCGCCGTAGCTCGATACCGACATAAAATCAATAGACACGGGTACAGTTATGCGCTTTGCAAGCTCACACATAAAAAAGCTGCCGCCTTTCAGCACGCATACCAAGTGTACCTGCTTTCCCGCGTAATCGCGGCTTATCTGCTCTCCTATAGCGCTTATTCTCGCGTCCACTTCTTTCTCTGAAAGTAATACTCTGACATTTTCAGCCATATCAATCCTCCATGCCGCCGATACCGCCTTGAGAGCGGCTCAAACACTGAACTAATGGTTTACGTACTGCGTAAATTCAGCTTTAAGGACAAGCTTTGTATCCTCCAAAACCTTGTAGTAATTGCTGATACGCCATCCGACTGCCCATATGATATGGCTGTTTTCGGCTAAAAGACAAATGCTGTCTCTTTCCTGCGCCGCTATCTTTTCATCTGCAAAATACGATTTCAGGGTTTTGTGCTGATTTGACGAATTTATTGTCAAAAAATCACCCGTTTTCCGAGTTCTTATGACAATATTATCTTTTATTTTACCATAATCAAACCATTTAGTATACTTTTTTTGTTCAATATTTTGCAAATTACTTTTATTTATGACAGAAAACTCGATTTTTCCCTGTTTTCCCCACTCAAAGGAAAGGCTTTTGCCCTCCCCTAAGCTCTCTAACTGCTCCTTTGTCACCTCTATCTGCGGATACTCGTCCGCATTTTTGTCAAAAGCCTCCCTTTTTCCAATCGTCACGCCCTCATAAGTCCGCAATGCCCTTAATCCGTAAGGAAAGTCTATGCTTCTCCCGCACTGCTTGTCAAACAGTTCCAGCAGCTGCCTGACATGGACCGCTTCTATATCCTTTCTGCTGCCTGCAGCGCGCATGAGCGCCTCCATTGCGACATAGCCTTTCAGCGTATCATGCAGAACGGCAAAGCGCTCTGCGTTTATATTGCAGAGCACAAATGCATGACCTGCGCCACTTTGCTCATTTGACACCACACATTCCTTATACGCGTTCGCGGTAAGCGCCTCTATCAAGTCATATGCGTCCTTAATCCTTTCACACGCATCACCTATGCGGCTTATAACAGACGGGCTTATTTCACTTTGAGCTGTTTTAAGTATATGATGACGGATTTTATTTCTTGTATAATTATCCTCAAAATTTGTGGCATCTATGCAGAATTTAATATTGCGTTCCCTCAAAAAGTCTTCTATTTCAGCCCTCTCAAGACACATAAGCGGTCTTACTATTTTTTCGCGCACAGGTCTTATCCCTACAAGTCCTCTAAGCGAGCTGCCTCTGAAAAGGTTGAACAAAAATGTCTCACAGCAGTCATTTTTATTGTGCGCCACGGCTATTTTGCCTTTTCTCTCGCCAAGCGCTTCGTAAAATGCCTCGTACCTGACATTTCTTCCCGCTTCCTCAACAGAAATATGCCTCTCTGACGCTATCTTTTCCACATCACACTCTACCAGCGTAAAAGGTAGGTCATATTGTCTGCAAAGCTCTCTCACATATTCGGCGTCCTCCCCCGCTTCACGCCTTATGAGATGATTTATATGCACAACGCCGATTTCCAAATCAAATACCTTTTTGAGCTCAAGCAGCATGAAAAGAAGACAGACCGAATCCGCACCGCCGGACACTCCTGCCACTACATAATCCTTTTCCTCAAACATATGCTGCTGCGCCGCGTACTCCAACACCCTGTTTATCATTTACCGTAGTCCCCCACACCGCTTTAGCGGCTTACTTTCTCATTCACTTGTATATGTTTTTCAGTACTGAGCATACAAGCACTGTCATATCGTCAGTTATATGGCCTCCCTGAAGATTTATTGCGCTCCTTAGCAGATAATCCGAAAGACCTCTTGGATTTAGCGTGCTGCTTTTTGATATCGCCTGCGCAAGCCCTCCCAAAACCTTGTCATCAAATGCGTCAGCTATTCCGTCGGAAACCATTATCAGCATATCCCCATGCTCCAGCCGCGCCGACTGCAGCATAGGATAAAGCTCTGCCATGCCGCCGAGCGGGAGCGTATCTGAGGCAATCTCCTCCACACGACTGCCGCGTTTTATATAGCTTGGCGCTGCCCCCGCCTTAAGAAATTCAGCCTCACCTGTCAAAAGGTTAAGTGAGCACAAATCAAGCGTCGTAAGCTTACAGCACTGCGCCTGAGATGACAGCGCACTGTTTGCCATCGCAAACGCCTTTTCCTTGTGAAATCCCGCCTCAAGGAGCTTCTCCATAAGCTCTATGACTGCCTGACTGTCCTTATTCGCAATCTCACCGCTGCCCATTCCGTCCGCTATCATGAGAATTGTCTGATTTTGATTATATTCCTCCAGCGAAAAATTGTCACCTGAAATTTTTTCGCCCTCCTTTACCGCCCTTGAAACGGCACTCATCACAGCATAACGAGGCTCGTCCTCAAATATGAATGTCTCGTATCGTCTGCTAAGCTGCTGCGCGCTCTCATACGCCGGAGCAAGCCGTCTGTTGAAAAAAAGCGACAAAAGCCCTCCAAACTCCGCCGCACCAAGCACACGCCTGCCGTTTAGCCTTGCCTCTATACTTATCCTGTCTGTAAAGTCACCGCTATCCAAAAACATAATCCCACGCACAGCAATACCGTTTTTCCTGAGATATTGTATGAGCGCCCTGCGTTTGTGCTCCATGGGAACGCTTACGCGCACAGTAGTATCAGCGACCTCTGCAAACGCCTGCGATATCTCGCTTAAATGATTTGCAAACACTTGGTTTGCCTGATACATCTGATGCTGATACAGAATGTCGTTTCTACCGCCTATGCTTTCTTCCTGCGGCATATCGCGATAAAGCTTGGAAAGCTCCTCATAAGTCTTTGAAAGGCAATACAGCTTTTTCTTGCTGTAACCCGCAAATAAATAACCATCTATTTTATTGTTCTCTTTTAACTTCATCACTAAAATCTCCCTTCGCGCTTTGATTATACCAGTATAAATGCCCACGGCATAATTTTTTGTCAAATTTGCGAAAGGATTTTATGTTTTTGAACTTTTTTTATTGACAAAAACTGCATCTTATCTACTTTAAATACTTAAAGTAAATCAGATGCAGCAAATTTCAGTCGGTCTCCTTAAATATTATCTCATTGTCATACACCAGCCCCAGCTTATCCTTGGCTACCTCCTCTGCGTACTTTTTTGTCTTTGTGTATGTTTCCAGCTCTTTTAACTCATCCGTTCGGGCGTTTTCCTGCTCGATAAGCTGTTCAAGCTCATTCTCCCTTGCAGCGTATTTTTGCTCTTTCTCTCTAAGGGAATAGGAATGTACGCCTACTGCAACCACCATTATTACTATCGCTATCGTCACTATCGTCAATCCAAAGCGGTTTTCATTGCGAGAACGAAGAAACTCAGGCTTTCTTTTTCTGCCGTTTGACTTTTTCCTGTTTCCTTTTGGGCTTGCCGCCACAGGCGCCTTCAGTGCCCTTGTCATTTTGGATGTCCGTGGCATATATGCGTTCCTCCTTTCCCTTTTTAATCGCGGGCTTTTTTATCATTTTTCTTAAAATAGGTTTGCAGACCGTGCTTATTTTAATTTTAAGGCTGTTTTTGAGCTTAGTCAACCTTATTCGTGCAAATAAATCTGATTTTCTTAATATTTTCTTAATAATTCCGCATATAGGCGTAAAAATCTTATTTAAAAGCAGATAACTGTACTTTACGAAAATTTTTCCAAACGTAAGCTCATAGGCAAGCATACCTGCTCCCGCGCCCAGGACTGCCGCAAAGCGTATCACGCCATTGTTTCCATAATACAAAAGCGTAAAGCTTGCAAAGAAACACAGCGTCCAGAACAATAAATCCTCAGCATCAACCCATAGCCTGCCGTGCCTGACAAGGCGCCTGAAAAGACGAAGTAAATCATACGCAAACGCCATCACAGCCCCCGTTGCTATGGCAGCAATCCAAAAATGCCATTCCGATATAATAGTGTCGCTCATCAGCCAAACAGTCTTGTCAAAAGACCTTCTCCTTTTTTGGCAAGAGAGCCGCGCTCAGAATAGCTTAGCGAGTTTACCTTTCCACTAACGTCCGCCTCGCCCTTGTCAAGACTGAGGCGGCTTACGTGAAGTCCGCTGCCCTTTATGGTAAGCACACCGTCTACTGTTTCAAGCAGTATGGTATTTTCGTCAAAGGAATGCACCTCAACTACGCCCGTTATTTTACATTCCCGCCTCTGGTCCATGCTTAGTCTATGCTTGCCGATGTTTGCGTTCCCTGAAGTGCCTGAAATATTGTCCATATATCATTCCTCCATCCCCAATACGCTTTATGCTCTGTCCATATAAATATATTGGGAATAAATCCGATATATGACTATAAATATCTGAAAAGCTCTTTTGCCTCGTCCTTCTTGACAGTCTCCTGGACGTCCAGCACCTCCACCTTGACATCCTTGTTTCCGAACTGAATAGTCAATATGTCCCCTGCCTTGACTGCAGATGAGGCCTTGGCAGGCTTATCATTTATGAGTACCCTGCCTGCGTCACACGCCTCGTTTGCCACAGTGCGGCGCTTTATAAGCCTTGACACCTTTAAATACTTGTCTAAGCGCATAGTTTTCCTCCCTTATTAACTTCCCCGTTGATTTCCACTGCAAAAAAAGAACAACTGATATACATCAGTTGTTCTTAATCAGGCACGATTAATTACTTATTTACTTCGTCCTTCAATGCTTTGCCCGGCTTAAACTTGGGTGCCTTTGATGCTGCAATCTTCATTGCTGCACCAGTCTGAGGATTTCTGCCTTCTCTTGCAGCTCTCTCAGCAACCTCAAATGTACCGAAACCAACCAACTGAATTTTTCCGCCCTTCTTTAATTCCTTTGTCACAACCTCTGTAAAAGCTGTCAGAGCTTTCTCTGCATCCTTCTTTGTCATGTCTGCCTGCTCTGCAATAGCTGCAACCAATTCTGTTTTGTTCATTGTAAACTCCTCCTCTTGGTTCTTTGAAATAGTTATATTTAGTGTGTATCGCACACGCCTATATCTATTTATAAGCAAAACCTATCTGTTTGTCAAGAAAAATTACGCAATTTTTAATAAATTTTGCTTATTTTATTAACATTTTTATTATCTTTGTCATTTTTGTCATTAATCCAGCTCACTTAACTCCGTAAAAGAGTAATTTACATTCTTCTTTTCGCTGTCTATTTGCAATGTATAACTCCTCGTCTGACAGCCCTCTTTTCTCAGTGTAACCACATAATTGCCTGCATTTTTCGCAAAGCTTGTCGGCGTTATGCCTATATAATTGCCGTTTAAGTATACCTCTACTCCCTCCGGAGCGTCTATATACACCTTGTATCCACTGTCCGATGATACCACATCGTCATCATCGACGTCACTGCTGCTTTCCTTTTCTTCGCTGCTTTCTTCCTCAGTGCTCTCTTTCTCATCATCGTCATCCGATTTTTGTGAGCTCGTCTGCGTTTTTGTGCCGGATGGACTGGTAGTGGTGTTGTCATTTTGGACTAGACTTGTATCTTTTTCCTCACTGCTTTCTTCCTGCAAGCTCTCCTCCTCACTTTTCTGCAGCTCTATGTCAATTCCGGCCGTAGGCTCCGCCACTCTTATATACTGCGATATCGTATCATACCCTTCCGCCGTCACGCGCATACGGTGTAAGCCGTAATCAAGCTCTACAGGCTTGGAAATGTTCACAGCACTGCCGTCTATCGCCACTGCCGCCTTAGCCGTAGCAGGAGAGACAGTGAAGATAATGCTGCCTTTCTGCACCACAGTAATCTCTACACTTCCCAAGTCCCACGCCATTTCTTCGTTCCGCGCAAAGGTTATCCGCTGCACGGCTTGGCTGCCCTTGCTGTTTACAGTCACATCAAATGTCCCCTCCGGCACGACAAGCAGCATGTCCTCCGTAATCTTTCGCATAATCCTGTCGCCGACCTCAACCCAGCCGTCCACAAAGTATGTCTCGTTCTGCAGGCGCAGATAACCGTGCCCGCGCTCCACATTTATGCCGTAAATCATGTTGTCAAAGCCCCATACGCTAAGCACGTCCACTTGATTTACGTCCATGAGGTCAGCCTCTTTTCCGTCAGAGATAACGACGATATGCCCGCTTATATTGTATATGTTTCCACCAGTAGAAAGTGTCCCCTTTTCCAAATCTATCGAGTAATCATCAAGCTTGTTGTAGTAAATTCCGTCCGAAATTACCTTTACATACGAAAGCGCCTTATTTTCCCTGTAAAAGCGCGCTGTCACTACACTGCCCTCCTCGAGCTGGCTCATGGAAATATCCTCGCCGTGGCGATTGTAGAGCCTTGTAGTGCCGCTGTAGTTTAACGTATAGCGGCGCGAGGTTCTGATATTTTGAAACTGCACAGTGCCCGCCTCGTAATCTTTTTTTACTACTACAGCCGTATCCTCGGAGTCATAAATATTTGAGGGGCGCACTGCCTCCTCCTGATATGTCTGCGTCTCATTCGTGTCCTTTTCCTGAAACAAAGTGGAACCATCCGAGATATTTTGAAAACTGCAGCCCGCAATTATAAACGCCGTCGATAAAATCAAAAAAATGTCTTTATAAATGCATCTCATATGTTTTTTGCCTGCGCCTTTCTATCCTCATTTGCCTGTTTGGACAGTCATTTACAAGGCGGAAATCGTCGCACTGGCATACAATGCCTCCCGCCTGTCCGCCTTTGTCGGAAATGCCGCCCTAAACTCGCCTACGTCATTTACAAGGCTATAATACAGTATATCCTCCCCTGACGACGTCAATGCCTGTATATCTCCGTTTGGATTTATTACCATGCTGTCGCCAGTATATTCTATGCCACCTATCTCTCCCACACAATTGACCGCGAGCATATACACTTGATTTTCTATCGCCCTCGCTCTCAAAAGCGTCTTCCAATGTTCACATCGCTTTGCGGGCCAGTTGGCAGGCACAATTATGACATCTGCCCTTTTTGACGCCGCCTGAAAAATCTCGGGGAAACGCAAATCATAGCAGATAAAGTTTGAAAACGTTATGCCATTCAACTCAAAAAAGCCAAGTTTCTCTCCGCCCTTAAATTTTTTGTCCTCGCCCGAATATGAAAACGGGTGTATTTTTGCATAGTCCGAAATCACTGCGCCTGCTTTATCCGCAACGGTATAATGGTTTTCCGCCTTTTCACCGCAAGCCTTCACCCAGCCAAATCCCACGTTTATATGGTATTTACGCGCCGTCTCGCATACAAAGTCCACAGTCATGCCATCCAACTCGCCGGTAATCTCGGTATTCATCGAAAAGCCCGTAAAGCTCATCTCGGGGAAAAATATTGCCTCCGTTCCACGCGCCGCGGCCTGTTCTATGCAGCTTTTTGCCTTTTTGAAGTTTTTCTCTTTATCCTCCCACACAATATTTGTCTGCGCCAGAGCTATATTTATCCTGCTTTGTTCAGCTTTCATCACATCGCACCTCAAATTCTTTTCTTCCTGCTATTTTTTGTTTTCCTTGCTTTTCGTATAAGCTCTATTTTCCCTTAATTATAAAAAATAATCCCCTTAAGCACAAGCCTAAACTTTTACATCAGACTTTTCAAAAGTTTCTCCTTATATTTCTCCTGACGCACCAGCCCCTCGAGTTTTTCGAGATTTCTGTCCGGCATCCAGGATTTTCTTGAATTTATGTAAAAGTTTATAATTTTCCAAAACTTTTCAGGGTAAGACAGCCTCAAAATAAGCGAGCGCCACTCACATGGCGCGAAACTCCTTTTTTTCTGGTATGCCTCAAGCATACTTTCGGCAAGCTTTTCCGACCAGTCGCTTTTCTCGGAAACTTTCCTGAAAAGCAAGTAAAAATCCCTCACGCCCGCGTCATGCGCAAAATGTTCAAAGTTTATTATGCCCGTTTTCCCCGCGCCGTTTTTGGGAAATACGACATTGTGATACTGATAATCGCCGTGACAGTACAGTCCGTTGCCGCGCACATACTCCTCGTAATCCTTGCGCGGCTCCTTTTTTGCCTGCTCCGTTATATCTACGGCCTTTTCAAAAAAATAATCATACTGTCCGAAAAGCATACGTTCAAAATCAGACTTTATGCGAAGTTTTTTCAGGTAATTCCTGACGCGCCTACATTCTTGAGTGTGTTTCTCCATCTCATCGGCATAAAAACAGACCGGCATCTCCTCGCCGCCATTGTCCTGCACTTTTGCCACAAGGCTTGTGTGGAGTACGGCCATCGCCTTGAAAGCGCTGATTATGTCGTCTTCATTTTTGTAACTGCATTCTCTGCCCTCTACCTGCTCCTTTAATATATACACGCTCCCGTCCGTATCCCTGACGGACAATCCGCCCTCTTTATTTCTGACAATAACGTCCGTTTTGATTGAGCTGTCCACTCCGCTTTGGAGCCGGTCTAAAAGCTCAAGCTTTTCAAGCCTACCTTTATATTCTTTAAGCACGCGCACGCCTTTGTCCGTATCGCAGACAATTGTTCCCCTGCCTTTAAAGGTACGCGTCACCTCCATGTCATATTGGGTTAGAACATTCACAGTCCTGTCATTCAAGAAAAGTCCCCCTCTGCATAAGTGATAAAATTACTAATCTATCTTATGTGGGAGAGTTTTTGTTTATTACTTGATTTTACTTGAATTTTTCAGCCTTTGAAAGCAGATATTCGCGTTCATTATTTTCGGGGTTTTGAAGTACGTCCTCCAAAAGCGCGTTTAATATCTCTCCGATTTCCCTGCCCGTAGGTATACCAAGTCCGATAAGGTCTTTGCCGTTTACCGCAAGGTTTTTCAGTGACACACACTGATTTTCCTCTTTTATCTCATTATACACAGACATAATCTTAGAGAGCAGTGCAAGCTTTTCCTCCCGCATATAATAGCTTTGCGCTAATATGTCCGCTTGCTTTATCTCGAGCACCTGTCCGAAATATTCCTCGCCGATTTTGCTCACAGCGCGGCGCACTGCCTCGTGCGTCGGTTCTATGTTGTAATCATGATACCTGATGTATCTGCTTACTTTAGCGATAGTGTCATTGTCGAATTTTAAGCGCCTTAGTATTTTCAGCGCCATCTCCTCGCTTAGCTCGACATGACCGTGAAAATGGTCTATTCCCTTTTCATCAGTCGTGCGCGTCAGCGGCTTTCCTATGTCATGCAGCATTGCCGCAATCCGCAATGCTTTGTCGTTTCGGACATTACACAGACAGTGCATGATGTGTTCACCCACAGTGTACATATGGTGCGGATTATTCTGCAATGTCTCAAACGCATCGTCAAGTTCCGGCAGTATTATCCGTGTAATTCCAAGGTCGTAAGCTATTTTGATGTAATCCGGGTTCGGCGAAGTGATGAGCTTGACAAGCTCCGTCTGTATGCGTTCAGCGCTTATGTTTTTCAGCCTGTCCGCAAGCTCTACTATCGCCCCCGCAGTTCTATCCTCTATGGCAAACCCAAGCTGCGCCGAAAAGCGCACAGCCCTCATTATGCGCAGTGCATCCTCCGCAAAACGCTCCCCAGCGTCCCCCACACATCTGATTATCCCACTGTCGAGGTCATCTTGTCCGCCAAATTCATCCACCAATCCGTTCCTGTCATTGTATGCCATGGCGTTTATCGTAAAATCACGGCGCTTTAAGTCTTCTATAAGGCTCGACGTAAATCTTACATCCTTGGGATGACGATTGTCCTCATACTCGCCGTCCACACGGTATGTCGTTACCTCAAAGCCTTTGTGATTTAACATTACCGTGACCGTACCATGCTGTATACCCGTATCTATTGTACGATTAAATATCTTTTTTACCTGAAACGGCGTCGCCGATGTAGTGATATCCCAATCATCAGGCTCTTTGCCCAAAATCGTATCCCTTATGCATCCACCTACGGCATATGCCTCAAAACCCGCGTCTTCAAGCTTGCTGATTATATAACTTACATTTTCCGGGAGGTTTATATACATAGTCTGTCTCCGTTCCTGCCGTCTTAAGCGACGGCACATTTTGCTCTTTACCCATTCTATCATTTTTTCCGGAAAAAAGCATTAAAAAATTATTCTGATTTGATTATTCGCCAAAAGAAAAAGGATATGCCTCACACCTCCCAGTGATGGCATATCCTTTCTATCATATTTCATTTACAGATATCGTTACTTAACAAGCGCCAAAGTCTGCCTTGCAATCGCAAGCTCCTCGTTTGTCGGGATGCACATGAGAGCAACCTTGCTGCCGTCCTTAGAGATAATTCTCTCCTCGCCGCGCATATTGTTCTTTTCCAAGTCTATTTCAGTGCCAAGATAACCTAAATACTTCGCAATCTCCACACGTCCCGAAATATTGTTCTCACCAACGCCCGCCGTAAACGCGATAGCGTCAACACCGTTCATAGCCGCCGTGTAAGCGCCAATGTACTTAGCAACTCTATAGTAGAATGCATCAAGCGTAACCCTCGCAAGCTTGTTGCCGTCATTTGCCGCAGCCTCAATATCCCTGAAATCGCTCGAAACCTTTGAAAGACCGAGCACGCCGGATTTCTTGTTTAGAATATTGTTCATCTCGGCAGGAGTAAGATTTTCTTTCTGGCAGATAAAATCACATATAGCAGGGTCGATATCACCTGAACGTGTACCCATGATAAGTCCCTCAAGCGGTGTAAGGCCCATGCTCGTGTCTACACATTTGCCATGGTCTACAGCGGAAATAGAGCCGCCGTTTCCTAAGTGGCAAACTATAATCTTCAAATCTTCCCTTGTCTTGCCAAGCATCTTAGCCGCTCTATCCGATACATAATCATGGCTCGTACCGTGGAACCCGTAGCGGCGAACCTTGTACTTCTCATAATACTCATAGGGAAGTCCATAAAGGTATGCTTTCTCCGGCATTGTCTGATGGAAAGCTGTATCAAATACTGCAACCATAGGCACATTTGGCATAATCTCCTTGCATGAATTGATACCGATAAGGTTTGCGGGATTATGCAGAGGCGCCAAATCATTGCACTCCTCAATCGCTTTCATGACCTCGTCATTGATGACCACAGATGATGCAAATTTCTCTCCGCCATGCACTACGCGGTGTCCCACAGCGCCAATCTCGTCAAGCGACTTGATAACGCCATGCGATGCATCCGTCAAAGCGTCAATGACAAGCTTAACTGCAACCGTATGATTAGGCATAGGCGTCTCAATCTTCACTTTGTCCTTGCCCGCGGGCTGGTGTGTAAGCACACTCCCGTCAATACCAATCCTTTCACAAAGCCCTTTCGCCAAAACAGCCTCCGAATTGCTGTCAATAAGCTGATACTTAAGCGATGAGCTTCCGCAGTTGATAACCAAAATGTTCATAAAAAATACCTCCAATTATTTTAATTTTTTAATTACCCTAATAAATAGTCTACTACTATTCCCCGAAAAACAAAAGAACTTAATCAAAATTTTTTATTTCATATGCTCATTTATCCACTCCAGCACATCGGCATAAACCACGTCCCTGTCAAGCTCATTCAAAATCTCATGCCTGTCATCAGGATAAAGCTTCATACTCACGTCCTCGATACCTGCTGCCCTGTATGCCTCATACACTTTCTTCACGCCCTTGCCGTAATCTCCCACAGGGTCGGCATCCCCCGCAATCAGAAAAATAGGCAGCTCCTTTGAAATCTTTTTGATATTACCGACGTCCTGAATATACGCCAGCACCTCAAACAAAGTCCTGTACCCATTCACGGTAAAGTCATAATTGCAGTATTTATTTGAAAGATTAAGGTCCACAATATCACTGTCCCTGGTAAGCCAGTCATTTGAAGTCCTCGGCTGCGCAATGCGTTTCAGATACCCTCCAAATGCCGCGCGCTTAAGCAGCCTGGACCGAAACCTGTCGCTGAAAAACAGCCTGGAAACCTCCGCCACGGTCATTCCCGACATCAGCACAAGCGGACTTTTAGTACCCGTGCCACAGATAATCGCACCATCCAAAGCATCAGGATACGTCATTATATACCGTCTCGCCATAAACGAACCCATGCTATGCCCAAACAAAAAATACGGCACGCCCGGATATCTCTTTTTTGCGCACCTTGTCACTCTGTAAAGGTCAGCAACCACAGTCGCACTCATATTCTTAGGGCAAAAATACCCCAAATCCGTATCATTTCCCGCCGTCAGACCATGCCCCAAATGGTCATTTCCGACTACTGCAATGCCGTTTTTATTCAAAAACTCCGCAAAGTTGCCGTATCTCTCAATCATCTCAATCATGCCATGTGAAATCTGCACTACCGCTCTTATCTCGCTTTCAGGTTCCCACACAGCCACATGAAGTTTGTGAACCCCATCTTTTGACGGTATTCTGAAGTCTTTTCTCCGCATTTTATAATTCCCCCTTTTTCGCTATATACATTTTTATGCTATCATATCAGCTATTTCATTTCAACATTTTATTTAATTTATATAAAAATATTTTAATATGTGCAAAAATTTTGTTAATTTTATTATATAAAAATTTTTGTATACAATACACGGCAATTGTGTTATTATTATTTTGGATTGATTTTATCGGTCTTTATTGAATTTTTGTTATAAATTATAAATGAGGTGTTTTTTTATGTATAAGCTTTCCCCGCAGTCGCTTAAACCGGGTATGGTAACTTATGAGGATATATATTCACCGCGAAAAGAGATTTTAGTCAAAGCAAATACTTCTCTCACAGATGAAATGATACATCTTTTGTGTGAATACAATTTTGAATATATTCCACTGTCAGAACCTTCCGAAATAGATATCACACATTACAAACAGCTGCATACCAGCTCTCACTTCCAGCGTTTCAACGATACCTATACTCTGTCGCTCAATTCATTCATGAAACTGACGCGTGTACTCGATACAGGGCTTGACCTCAATCTCACAAAGCTGCTTTCCCTGCGCGATGACGTCATGGGTACTGTAATGAACGGCGAACAGCTACTTGATTACCTTTACAACATGATGCCAAACGAAAATGAAATTACATATAATCACTGTTTCAACTGCGGTCTTTTGTGCTATGTGTTCGGTCAGTGGCTTGGCATGAAAGAAGATGATTTGGATACGCTCACTATATCGGGACTTCTGTTTGATATCGGAAAGACAAAGGTTTCCGATGAGCTTCTTTGGAAACCTGACAAGCTTACCCCCGAAGAATTTATACAGATGCAGCATCACATACACCTTGGCTATGAGCTTCTCAAAAACAGAGAGCTTCCACCGCACGTCATCAGCGTGATGATTATGCACCATGAGCGCTGCGATGGCAGCGGATACCCCGCGCGTCTAAAGGAAAACCGCATTGACCCATATGCCCTTATCGCGGCTATCGCCGACACTTATGAGGCTATGACGCATCCTAGAGCGCAGCGGCTTGCACTGACCCCGTTTCAGGCAATCCGTGTGTTTGAACAGCAGGGCTTTGATAAATACGGCAAGTCCATCAAACCGATACTCACTCGCATAGCCAACATGTATGTCGATAGACGCATCTGCATTACCGGAAATATCAACGGCAAGATATCACAGATAAATGAAGATGTTTTGTCAAGCCCCATTGTATTTACCGGCACGGTTTATCATGATTTGCGCACCACTCCGTATACCGAAATCATTCGTATGCTATAAAAACAAAACCCATCCGGACATCATCAAACCGGATGGGTTTTTGCATATTTATTTTCTAATCATTATTTTTAAAAATATTGGCTATTTTCTCGTCGAGCTCATCGTCCGAAAGTCCTTTCGCCTTTTCAAGCGTATCGTAAACCGCAGTCTTTGCTTTTTCAACAGCCTCCTCGTCAAGCTCATAATCCTCTATATAGCTCTCTATAGATTTTTCAAGCTCCTGCGCACGCTCGCTGCTTATGCCGAGCGTATTCTCCAAATCATCGTTTGCAAAAAAATCTACGATACCTGCCTTAAATGTCTCCTTTATGCTGTCGCCAATGCTCTGCGAATTTATAGGAATATCGTCCCGGCAGCCGCCAAGCAGTACAGCCGATATCGCAGCCGCCATAATAATTGTTAAACGTTTCAATCCTGTTTCCTTGCTCCTTTTATTTATTGTGCTGATGCCTGCGCCGCGGTTTGCTCCTGCATGGCTATTTGTGACGCTTTCTTTTCCTTAGTAATGTTTTCTATTACACTTTGGTCTATTATTCCTTTATTTTCCGATATGTTGAGCGGTTTTTCAGGCCAGGGCGTAGACTTTATGCCGCGCGTGCTTGTCTTTATCCTAAGATAATTTTTGCCATCTTCAATAAATTTAATTATAGAAACATTTTTCCATGCATAAAACTCAAACGGCGCGACCTCTACTCTTATTTCTTTTACTGCGCCTTTCAGCTCAAAATTAATTAATTTTTTATCCACATGAACCGGCAGTGCGTATATATATTTATTATCCGTAGTCTGGATTATCGTCGTCTGAAATACCGCGGATTTCCCCTCTTTGCTCACCTTTATGGATGCTGCGGCAGGTATCGGAATTTTTTCTACTTGCATTCTCAATCTTCCCCCTTGTTGCTTAAAAAATGCTCTGTAACTACATTTTGTATTATATTCTGCCAGTTTTGTATTGTCAAGCGGCACATCGGACATGCATGAACATAATTTGTGAATTTTTGTGAAAATGGCATTTAAGCTATTTATTTTTTTCTTAGTTTATGATAAATTAGTTCAGTGAGAGATTTGCTACATAAAAAGGAGTTGAAATTAAAATGGCAAAAAAAAATGGCAAAAATAATACTGTAAATATGAGTAAAAGCAAAGCAAAGCGCGAGGCGCGCAAAAAAGCAGTCGCAAAGGACAAGCGCACAAAGCCCGTCTTTAAGATTTAGCACTATATTTTTTCAGAGATAACTTTATATCAACTTATTGCCAGTCGGCTTAAATGCCG
>CANQHZ010000027.1 GCA_947623805.1 uncultured Lachnospiraceae bacterium
GGTATTGAAAAAGGTATTGAAAAGGGTATCGAAAAAGGCATCATAAACACTATCAAAAGCATAAACGGCACCATAGAAGCCGCTATACAGCAGCTTATCACACAATGCGGTATGGACGCAGACAAGGCTGCCCGCATTGCCGAAATGTACTGGAATGAAAAGCAAGGACAATAACTGGCCATATATTACACAGACATATCTATGGCATAAACAACTGAATACGGAATTATAAAACCCTGATATAAAGTATAAAATCATCAGCTTTATGTCAGGGGTTTTTATTGATAAGGAAAAACTTTCAAGTCATAGAAATATTAAGCTTATATATTGACAAAGTGGTACGGGGGGGGGGTAATCGGACATGATATCGACTATGCTGCTATTTAGAAATTATATTTTTGGGAGTGAGAAAATGGGAGAGTATCAATCTAAAAATGTGAAAGCTTTTGATAATATGTATAGACAAGGTTGGGGAAATGAATGGCCAAGTGAATCGATGATAAGCTATTATTATGCCATTATTAAGCCATATATTCTCTCAATAAATACAAAGGAGGGAGTAAAACCCAAGGTCCTTGAATTTGCATGTGGAACGGGAGCAAATTTGAGATTTTTTAGTGAGATTGGTTTTGAAGTATATGGGATTGATACTTCCGAGAGTGCGATTGAAAGATGCAGGCAGAGAGGATTTAAAAAAGAAAATTTCGCATCAATTAATATTTTAGAAGATGGCAAAATAGAAGAATTATGGCCTGATATAAATTTTGATTTGGTTATTTGTCTTAGTTCACTGGCGTATTTTGATGATAATGACATAAACTGTTTGAGCAAAAAATTTTATAATGTATTGAAGCAGAAAGGTGTACTGTATACAACTTTTTACACGCTTGTGAGAGAATGGCCTGTTCGGAAAATGGAAAACGGCTTATACATAGCTGAAAATAGTGGCAGTGTAGATAAGTCGACGTATTTGAACTTACAAAAAAACAGAGATGACATTAGAAAATATTATCAAGGGTTATACAAAGAGATTGCTATTAAAAGAACATTGATAGAGGGTATTTCGGGAGATAATGAGGTATTGCACTATTTTGGATATAAAGAATAAAGAAAGCGCTGGAAGTGGAAGTTATGCAGATGGCATAACGAATTAAGAATTTAATACAGTAACGACATTAGGACGTGTAGATTATTTTCTATACGTCCTGTTTTTTGCAAAGCGCTTTTCGCTAATCTGGGTGCAGCCTATCCATCTGAATGTAAAATGCCGTCAAATGTCAAATAAAAAATATATGAAAAAATGTGTGTTTCAAGTATTGACAAATGCATACAGGGGGGGGGGGTATCATTGGGTATGATAGTGATTACATCACTATAAATCAGATGATTGCGGAAGCTATTCGCAGTTGTTCATGACTAAATAACAGAAAGGAAAAGGTAAAAAACAATGAAGAAAAAGGCATTAAAGAAGCTTGCAGCATTTACCGCGGCTGCAACAATGCTGATGTCAGGCATGACTGTATTTGCAGATGAGACGTACACCACGCAGACGGGTGACAGCCTGAGCAAGATCGCAAAGCAGTTTTACGGGGACGCAGACAAGTGGGAGGACATCTACAACAGCAACAAGGATCAGATAAAAGATCCAAACATAATCTGGGCAAACCAGACCTTGCTCATCCCTAATGCAAACACGACGCAGGCAACAGACACGACGCAGACGACGGACACAACACAGACAACAGATACGACACAGACAACAGACACGATACAGACGACAGATACGATACAGACAACAGTAGACGTTACATCTCCTGTAAATGCGGCAGATGCATCTGATTTTATCAAGAAGGTGTACGCCTTGATGTCAGCGCAGGATTATACTTCAATGCTTGAAGTAGATGGTTCAGACGAGACAAGAGCATATGTAAGCGCGATGGTAAGCGACCGTGCCGTATATACGCCCGACGGCAGCGGGAACGGCGTAGGCGCTGGCGTATATAAATATAGCAATGGCTACTACTTCTACTACGGCGGCTACGCAGGCGGAGGCAGAACAGGCGACGGCATAATCTTTATGGATTGCGGTGATTATTATTATCTGTTCACGGGCACATGGAGCAATGACGCGCCTAATGGAAATGGCACTGTAAAGCATATTTATTTAGATGGAAGCCGGAACTATACAATAAGCGGAAACCTTGTGAACGGCTTATGGAACGGCAGAGTAAGCTACATATCTTATGATGCGGGGCAGAATCATAATTATGATTTATCATATACAGCAAACAATGGTATTCCTGTTGAAGATTTGACAGCGGAATATGTTAATTTCTGTTATGAGAATGATATTGATGATCTCAGCAGTCTTTCAAAATATGAAAGCAAAAAGATATGTGCGTATGACATACTTTGGTATGAAGATGGCGGCTGGAGCGCTCAAACTCTAAGTTATGCTCCAAATGAAACAAGCGGAATTGTTGGCTTTGCAACGAATTATTAGACCAAAACAAAATTCCCAAAACTGAACACTTCCATGCACAAAAGAGGGGAGCAGGCAATAGATGACGTTTTCCCGAAGCCGTCAGAACTGATACGCGGCTGGGAAAAGCCGCAGCCTGAATTTAGGGGCTGCCGCAATAAGGATTAGGCATACAGGATATAACATTATGTTTAGATTAACTGATTTTATATCCTGCGCTTATATTCCTTAATGCGGCAGTCCCTTTTTGCGGCAAAATAATAAGCAGTTTCGGAAATCCCAAATCCCAAATCAAATCCATCACGAATAAGCATATTTCAACAGCATTTCTCTTGAAATTTCCCGCAAATATAATTATAATACCACTATATTTATTAATGACGCCCCCGCCTTTTCCAGACTAAAAAGACACAGACAATATGTAAAAAAGGAGCATACAAAATGCCAACTCTCGGAAATCCCACAGGTACAATCTATATATTAAAAAAATACAATTTCCAATTCCAAAAAAAGTACGGGCAGAATTTTCTCATAGACGCAAATATCCTTGAAAATATCATAAGTGCGGCACAGATAACAAAAGACGATTTCGTGCTGGAAATAGGTCCGGGGATAGGCACTATGACGCAGTATCTCTGCGAAAGCGCGCGTGAGGTCATCGCCGTGGAAATAGACAAAAAGCTTATGCCAATTTTGGAGGACACGCTTTCCGCATATGATAATGTGGCTGTCGTAAACGAGGACATTTTAAAGCTGGACATAAACAGGATAGTAAACGAAAAAAATGACGGCAGACCGATAAAGGTAGTCGCAAACTTACCTTATTATATTACCACGCCGATTATCATGGGGCTTTTTGAAAAGTACGTGCCGCTGGAAAGCATCACGATAATGGTGCAAAAAGAAGTCGCAGAACGCATGCAGTCAAAACCTGGGACAAAGGATTACGGAGCGCTCTCGCTAGCAGTCCAATATTACTCCGTGCCGCAGGTTATGTTTACAGTGCCCGCAGGCTGCTTTATGCCGCGCCCAAATGTTGACAGTGCTGTCATAAAATTGACATACCACAGCAAGCCGCCTGTTGACGTAAATGATGAAAGGCTGATGTTTGAGCTTATAAGAGCGGCATTCAACCAGAGAAGAAAAACACTTGTAAACAGTCTAAACAACGCCGCGGCTCTAGGACTTACAAAGGATAAAGTGCTGTCTGCGCTTGAAAGGCTGCAGCTGCCGACGACAGTCAGAGGAGAGGCGCTGACGCTTGAGCAGTTTGCGCAGTTGTCAAATATGCTTTAGGCGCAAAAACCAAAGATTTAGTATATAAGTCGTCAAAAAAACACAAAATATATGAATTTGAACCTTTATCGGCATTGACATCAAAATTTCTGTATGATAAACTGTCGATAGTAGTGTAAAAACATTAGGAAGCTCTAATACGGTAAAGACGCCGCCTAAGAGTTTCTAAGTATTTATGCTATTTTAGAATTTAAAATGTGGAAATCGGCAAAAGATGTTGCCTGAGAGTTTCTTAACATCAACATTAATGTATAAGGGACAGTATTTACAGGGGTGAGTTACTTGGATAAATACGAGTATAAGGTTCGGTCAGAAGAAATCTGCAATTTAATCAATCAAAAAAAGTATGCGGAAGCGGCAGACATAGCGGATAAGATTGACTGGAGGAGAGTTAAGAATATTACTATGCTTTTAAGGATTGCGGCACTGTATAGGGAAAACAGGCGCAATGAAGATGCCAGAGCGATACTTTTGATTACATATGGACGTTATCCGACAAATCGCTCTGTAGTTCAGTGCCTTTGCGAAGTGTCGATTGAGCTTGACGACGTGGTGGCGGCAGTTGAGTATTATAAAGAGTTTGTGCAGCTCGCGCCGAGAGATAGCGGGGTCTATACTTTGCGTTATCGTATTCTTGAGGCGCAGGAGGCAAGCCTTGAAGAACGTATTGAGCTTTTGGAGGAATTTAAGAAAAAGGATTATCAGGAAGAATGGATATATGAACTCGCTTACCTATATCACAGAGTAGGATTTGCTACAAAATGCGTGGAGGTATGTGACGAGATTATTTTATTTTTCGGCGATGGCGCATATGTCATGAAAGCTATGGAGCTGAAGATGCTGCATGCCCCCCTGACTGCTGAACAAAGAGCAAAATACGAAGTAATGTCAAGAAATTATAACAGAAATTACAGCAGCGAAGAACCATACAATGACAGCTATGACACAGAACAAGGCTATGCAGAAGACGACTATGACCGACAGCAAGGCTATGCGGAGACAGGTTATGCTCAAGAACAAGGCTACGCCGAAACAGGTTATGACGGACAGCAGGACTATTCAGACGCATACGGCTATGACAATAATGCCTATAACGCGGAATATAATGATGCTGAATACAACAATGAGAGCTATGACAATGTAAACTATCAAAACGCTGATTACTCCGATAACGAATATTCAAATGAAGACTATTCAAATGAAAATTATTCAGATGAAAACTATTCAGATGAAAACTATTCAAATGAAAGCTATTCGGATGAAAATTATCCGAGCGAAAGTTATGCAAGCGGCAGTTATCAGGATGAAACGCAACAAAATGGGAGTTATAACAGTTATGCGGGCGAAGACAGCACAGTAGGAGATTATTTGCCGCAGGAAAGTGGTACGGCTCAGGAATATACCGATGAATTTTATGTCGATAAGTTTTACAATACGGATGGTCTGCCAATTGCGGCGCCCACAGAGGCACAGCCGGTCGAGACGCCGTCAGTCGAGGCGCTGAGCGCAAATACTGCCGCAGCTATGGACATGAGCCAATACAATACGATAAATCTTGAAAGATTAGTATTTGACGGAATGAAAGAGGTCAATATTAACGACATATCCTCCGACAGCGATGCAGATTTAGAGCAGGAAAAATCTTTTGAGACGAGGACTTATGTATCCACAAAAGAACGCCTTGAAAATTTGCTCAAAGAAGAAAAAGAGGAACAGGCAAAGGAACCCAAGCCCTCATATACTACAGGCAAGGTAGCCGCTATGGTGAGCAATGTTTCTGAGGAAAGTCCCAAGCCGGACACGGGCGCTATCAAAAAGGTGATTGTGCCCGGTGAGGATGCGCGCTTTATTAAAAAAGACGTCGATATGACGTCTCTGCGCGATACCACGGAGCAGTCCGTAAATGACGAGCAGAAACGAATGCAGGAAAATGCGGAGAACGTTTATCTTGAACGCGAGCAACAGCCAGTCAAGGCAGCAGGCAGTGACGATGCGCAGGAGCAGTTTAGACCCATGACAGGTCAGATGAATTTGGAGGACGTGCTTGCGGAGTGGGAACAAATTAAGCAGGAGAATGTACAGAAAAACCAAGAGGCGATAAAGAAACGAGTTATACACCAGACAGGCAAGATTATTGCCAATTTTGATAATTCTGTCAAGGACGAGATATCGGACGGTTTCGAGGAAAGGGCAGCTGAGGAAGAACCGCGCACAAGGCTTGAGGAACTTGTGGCGGACGAACTTGGAGGCAGTACGGCGGAAATGCCGAATACACAGGTTTCCGAGGCGCTTGTCGAGATAGAAGAAGTCGAGGACAATGCCGAGGAAGATGCGGAATATACGGACGGAGAAGAAGAATATACATTCAATGAAGATGTTCAAGAGGAGCCGGACGAAGAATACTCTGATGAGGACTACACTCAGGAAGAATATACTGATAGCGAAGAATATACTGATGAAACGGCATATGAGGAGGATGAAGAAGAAACCGCAGACAATTATCAGGAAGATGAAGACGTAAAGGAGCAGCTTGACCCGGATGATGAGGAAAGCATAGCGGAGATGGCTAAAGAGGATGCCCTAAAGACGCAGGAAATTAAGATGAACACTGCAGAGCTGGGCGGTCTTTCGGATAAAATTCTTGCGGCTACGAGAAAAGAGGCAAACGGAGCAAAGCCTGAGGAAATAAGGAGCTTTTCGCCGGAGGAGCAGCAGCTTTTTGAGAATTTTGCCGTCACGAAAAAGATTAAAAAGCAGATAATCTTTGCGCTTGATAAAATGACGCTTGCAGCTTACACGGGCAATGTGATTATTACCGGTGAGGCAGGACTTGATACACTTAAGCTTGCGAAAAATCTTGTTAAGGAATTTCAAGCGATTGACGCGAACTTTTCAGGCAAGGTGGCAAAAATTACAGGTGAGAAATTAAATTCAAGAAATTTAAAAGAAGTCTTTGATAAATTGAATAATGGTGCTATTATTATAGAGAAGGCAAACGGCATGACAGAGCAAAAGCTCTATGAGATGACGACGTTTTTAAATCAAGAGAGCCTTGGCATAATAGTCATTATGGAGGATACCAAGAAAGAAATTACTAAGTTGCTCGAAAAACAGGCAATGATAACCGATTATTTCAATATCCGTATTGACTTGATGGAGATGGACAGTAAGGCGCTTGTGGCATATGCCAAAAATTATGCGCTCGCGCTTGAATATTCCATTGATGATATGGGGACGCTTGCGCTCTATACACGGATATCGAATATGCAGGGTGGCAATCATGCGGTCACAAAGGACGAAGTGAGGGACATTGTAGACGAAGCCATTTGGAAATCCAAAAAATCAAAGCTCAAGAATTTTGTTGATGTGCTTTTGTCAAAGAGATACGACAGCGAGGATATGATTGTATTAAAGGAGAGGGACTTTATGTAGTTGGGGCTACAATAATAAAAAATGGGGGTAGAAAAAATGAGTACGGATACGACGGTGTTTATTTCTGACGCTGACCAATATGTATTTGGGCAGGGTACACATTATGACATTTACAAAAAGCTGGGTGCGCATCCATGCAAAAAGGGCAGGAAAAACGGTTATTTTTTCGCGGTATGGGCGCCTAACGCGAGGGAGATTTATGTCATAGGTGAGTTCAACGGATGGGACGAGAGTGCGGCTCCTATGGAAAGGCTTGGCGAGGGCGGTATTTTTGCTACGTTTATCGAGGGCGTGCAGGAGGGACAGATGTACAAATATCTGCTTGTACTTCCCGACGGCAGAAAACTTTACAAGTCTGACCCTTATGCAAATTATGCAGAGATGCGTCCCGGTACGGCATCAAGAGTGTATGACTTGGGGCATTTCAAATGGGGCGATACCAAGTGGATGACAGACAGGGACAAAAAAGACATGAACAAGGAGCCCATGTCAATCTATGAGTGCCATATCGGTTCTTGGATGAAGCACCCTAACGGCACGGAAGACGGCTTTTACAATTATCGTGAGTTTGCAGACAGAATGGTGGAATACTTAAAGGAAATGCCGTACACTCATGTGGAGCTTATGGGTATTGCGGAGTTTCCGTTTGACGGCTCGTGGGGTTATCAGGTGACGGGTTATTATGCGCCGACGTCACGTTACGGCAATCCTGACGATTTCAGATATCTTGTCGATTTGTTCCACAAGAACAATATTGGTGTTATTCTTGACTGGGTTCCCGCGCATTTCCCGAGAGACGCGCATGGACTTTGTGAATTTGACGGCACATGCCTTTATGAGCACCCTGACAAGCGCCTTGGCGAGCACCCTGATTGGGGCACAAAGATTTTCAACTATAGCAAGAATGAGGTCAAGAATTTCCTTATAGCAAACGCGCTGTTTTGGATAAGGGAATTCCATATTGACGGTCTCAGGGTTGATGCGGTTGCGTCTATGCTCTATCTTGATTACGGCAAGCGCGACGGAGAATGGGTAGCCAACAAGTACGGTGGCAATGAGAACCTTGACGCGATTGAGTTTTTCAAGCATCTCAATTCAGTAGTGCATGGCGCGTATCCCGGAGTGCTTACTATCGCCGAGGAGTCTACGGCATGGCCGAAGGTAACGGCTAAGCCCGAGGACGACGGCTTAGGCTTTTCGTTTAAGTGGAATATGGGTTGGATGCATGACTTTTTGGAGTACATGAAGCTTGACCCGTATTTTAGGCGTGACAATCACAACAAGCTTACGTTTGCGATGAGCTACAACAGCAGCGAGAATTATATTTTGCCGTTCTCACATGATGAGGTTGTGCATTTGAAGTGTTCTCTTGTAAATAAGATGCCCGGCTATGAGATTGATAAATATGCTAATCTCAGGGCGCTTTATACATTTATGTTCGGCCATGAGGGCAAAAAGCTTTTGTTTATGGGACAGGATTTTGCTCAGGAGCGCGAGTGGAGTGAAGCGCGAGAGCTTGACTGGGGGTTGCTTGCAAAGCCTTTGAATAAGGGTATGCACGATTTTGTGGGCGAGCTTTTAAAGCTTTACAAAAAGAGCCCATGTCTGCATGAGATTGACAACGACTGGGCAGGCTTTGAGTGGATGAATGCCGATGACAACGAACGCAGCATTTACAGCTTTGTGAGAAAAAGCGCTGACGGCAAGCAGAATATGCTTTTCATAATAAATATGACACCCGTGATGTATGAGAAATATAGGGTAGGCGTGCCTGTTAATGGGCAGTATAAGTTGATTTTAAATTCCGACGACAAGAAGTTTGGCGGCAACGGCAACAAGGTGTCAAAGACGCTAAAGGCGAGAAAGGGCTTGTGCGATTATAAGGACCAGTTTATTACATTTAATATGCCGCCGCTTACAGCAGTTGTGTTTGAGTTTTAGTAAAAATCATAATGAATTTCATTAAAATGGAAAACCGTTAAAGTCATAGAGCTTTAACGGTTTTTTTGTATAAATTTTACAAAAATTACACAAAATATTCAGAATTTTGCAGGTAAATGTTTAAAATGCTCAAATTTAATGATATAATAAAGCATATGAAATTAATAAATGCATGTATGCTAAGTATTATAATGAAAGGAAATTTGAATGGGACAATTTATTTTGAAGATACCTGATATGAGCGGTGGATTAACTTTTAACTATGAACTTGTGACATTTATAGTGGTCATAGCATTCATTTTGGCGGGGCTGGTACTTTGCTTTATGGGGTATAAGTATCTTCAGGCGCTTTGCATAGTTGCACTTGGGTGTTTATGCGGATTAGTGGGAATAAGGGTTGCAGATACGATGACACAGAATTTGATATTAAAAATGTGTTTTTTTGTTATGTTTACTTTCTTAGGCGTCTGTATCTTCTATTTCTTATCTATACTTATAATATCAGTTTTAAAAGCACTTCATATAAAAAATGCGCTTGCGAAAAGGATGTATCTGTTTGCAGCGCTGCTTGGAGCGACTGTTGTGAGTGCAGTTACATATATTAAGATATATAACGGGCTGTATGTTGCTTTAGGTCTGTTTGCCGTATTAGGGATTACAGGTTCATTGTGGGGGAAGAAAAAAGCGGCTGAGAGAAAGCCTTTCCACACATACGATGAACTGTATGAGATGAAGCCGCTGCCCAAGGAGGAAGAGAGCGCGTGTTAGATGTCAGCAGAAAAGAATTAAAATATATCATTCCTTTGGGGGAAGTATATGAAATCAAACAAAAGCTATCTTCGGTGATGTCGCAGGACGTGCACGGCAAAGGAGAGGGATATCGGGTTAGGTCTCTTTACTTTGATACATTGTTTGACAATGACTTTGAAGATAAAGTAGATGGTTACGACAAACGGCAGAAAATACGGCTTAGGGTATACGATACGAATACCTCCACAGTCAAGCTTGAATTAAAACAAAAAGATGCGGGCGGACAGAGAAAACGCTCATTGTCGATAAGCAGGCAGGAAGCGCAGCGAATGATAGCGGGCGATTATGAATTCCTTTTGGAGCATCCCGAAGAGATAGCCAAGGCTCTTTATACGTTCATGGTTACAAGGAGCTACCGCCCCAAATGTGTTGTCGAATATGACAGGCTTGCTTATTACAGGAATGAAAATGACATACGTATCACATTTGATATGAACTTAAGGGCAACGGAATCAAATTTTGACATATTTGATGAGGATTTGATTCTATATCCTGTGACGAAACCTGACGAAGTGACGCTAGAAGTAAAATTTAACGGATTTTTGTATAGTTATATCAAGAAAATCATTAACCGCGCAGATAAAATGCAGGTGTCGAACAGTAAATACTGCAGGGCGCGCAGAATATCAAAGAGAGGAAGAATTTAGATTATGAAAGAGATACTTTACAATTATTTTTCAACAAGCGCGGGAGCGCTCAGCTTGTCGGATGTGATAATTAATTTTATAGCGGCATGTGTGATAAGCATATTGGTTTACATATCTTACAGGATATCACATTCAGGAGCGGTATACAGCAGACGTTTTAATGTTTCGCTTGTTATGCTCGTTCTGATTACAACGCTTGTGATGAATGTTATCGGAAACAACATCGCGCTTTCTCTTGGTATGGTGGGTGCGCTTTCAATTGTACGTTTCCGTACTGCAATAAAAGACTCGCGCGATACGGCGTATATATTTTGGGCGATTGCGGTAGGTATATGCTGCGGCGTGTCCGATTATCTCATTGCGGGAATAGGCTCAATGATAATATTTATGTTCCTTATCCTGTTTGGCTTTGTCAAGGATAATGAGAGGATAATGGTCGTAGTAAGGCTTGATGCGTCGGCATGTGAACACCTTGAGAATGGGATAAATTCCCTGTTTGACGGAAAAGCCACCATGCGCCTTTCAAACACTTCTCTCGAAGACGACTCGGCAGAAATGATATATGAGGTATCAGACCAGCAACTTAAGAAATCGGAAAAAATAAACGGTTCATGTATGAAGGCACTCTCATCGATAGAGGGCGTCCGTTCCATAAGTTTTGTAAGGCAGGACGATGAGATCAGCCAGTAGAAATGAGGTAAACAATGACGGACAAAAAAAGCACATGGTTTATTATAGGATTAATTTGTTTGGTGCTTTTGGGTTTGCTTGGAATGATGCAAAGAGCGCTTAATACTGATAAACAGCAGGCGCAGGAGGGAGTATATGAAACACTTCCGCCCGACACAGGCAAAGAAGACCCGCTTTTGCATATATCAGAGGATTTTATTGTTGATGAGCAGTTTTCGTCAAATCTTCCTATCGTGATCCTGACGCTTGACGGGGAACTTGCAGAGTATAAGCGGTTTGTGAGTAGCCAAGAGATAGTTGATGAGAGTGTAGATCCTTATATTGGTGGTTCCATTGCCGTGATAGGTACTACGGGCGGCACAAATCATCTTACGGATATGCCTGATGTACAAAGTCGTATCAGGATAAAAAAACGCGGACACACATCCATCAGCTTCGATAAACCGCAGTATCTTGTCAAAACTATAACTGATGAGGAACTTGAAAATCCTGTTGACCTGCTTGGAATGGGAGAAGGAGACGAATGGATTTTAAACGGTAGTCTTGCAGATAAGAGTATGATACGGAATTATCTAAGTTACCGCATTGCATCTGAGATAGGCGGAAGCGCCATGTCGCCGGACAGCAAATATTGTGAAGTGCTTTTGGCGACAGAGAAAGGTTACGAATATGAGGGTGTCTATCTGCTTATGGAGACCATAGCGCGGGGAGAAAACCGTGTAAATATAGATCAATTTAAGCAAAAAAATAGTTATACAAGTTATATAGTGAGAAGAGACCGCTTTACTAATTTTGATGTTATGCTTGATACGTATGGACGCTTAAGCGGTATATCGCAGGAGTGGATAGGCGTAAAATATCCGTCTGAACGTAGGCTCACCGATAAGGCAAAAAAATTTATTGAAGAAGATTTTTCGCATATTGAAAGAGTGATATATTCAAATAACGCTGATTTGTTTAAGGTTTATGATAAGTATATAGATATAGACTCTTTTGTGGATTATTATTTGATAAATGAATTTTTCGGAAATTATGACGCCGGAGAGCATTCCACATATATGTACAAAAATTCTGGTGGCAAGCTTTATATCGGACCTGTTTGGGATTTTGACCAAGGTATGAACAATTATTTTCAGGATGAAATGGAAGTTGAAACGATGGCGTTTCAGACAAAACCGTTTTTTGAGCAGCTCTGTAAGGACGAGAGATTTATAACATGCTTAAAAGAACGCTACGCTGTTTTGCGCGATGACGTATTGTCGGAAAAGCATGTTTTCGAAGTAATTGATGAAGCAAAAGCTTATTTAAAATCAGCTCAGGTACGCGAATGGTATCGTTGGGCACAAGATTATGAAGACGGTTCGTTTTCAAAAGCGGGAAATTATTACCTTCTCGATTATGAAAAAGACGGGGTTATAATAAGCCGTTTTAATGATAAGTATGAACAAGAGCTTTATAATATACGGACATACCTTCATAAGCATGGCAACATAATCCAGACAGAACTCACAAAGCTTTACGATCTTGCAGAGTATAATACTTCAATAAAGAATGAAAATGAACTGTTTCTCTTGATAATAATGATATTATTTTTGGTACCATCATTTCTTATCAATCGAAAGGGTTAAAGTGATAATGCTATGTGCGGTATGGAGGATTAAAGTAGCAGGAGGTTTGGCGCAGTATGGAACATGTTATTGTAAGTCCTGAAATGGTAGCAGAGCGGCATTATTTTCTGGAAGTGATACAGTCACCTTGTTATATCTGGGCAATAAGGATTGTGCTTATCGCAGCGCTTATCGCGGCACTTATAATTTATAAAAAAATGAAGGGAAAGAATGAGGAGTAAATATGCTTTTTTCAAGTGTTGTATTTTTGTTCTATTTTTTTCCCATTGTATTTTTGCTTTATTATATACTTTCATTTTCACGGATGCTGCAAAATGTTCTGCTTTTGGTGGCAAGTCTTGCGTTTTATGCGTGGGGAGAGCCTATATATGTGTTTTTGATGATTTATTCTATTCTGATAAATTCACTTATAGGTTACGGTGTAGAAAATACAGAGGGAATATATAAGAAATTTTTGTTATGGTTTTCAGTTGTGATAAATGTTGCGGCATTGTTTATATTTAAATATCTTAGCTTTGTCCTTGATAGTTTTGGATTATTTGACAGCGGCGTGCTGCCGCGTTTCGAACTTCCGTTGCCGATAGGTATTTCGTTCTTTACCTTTCAGGCGCTTTCCTATGTCGTTGACGTATACCGAGGCACAACTAAGGCGGAAAATCCATTTTATGTTGGACTTTACATAGCGTTTTTCCCGCAGCTGATTGCAGGACCTATTATCCAGTATAATACAGTTGCCGATCAGATACGCAACCGCAAGGAAAGTTTTGATAAGATTGCGCTTGGGCTTTGTCGTTTTACCACGGGACTTGGCAAAAAGGTGTTGCTTTCAAACTGCTTTGCGGCGATTGCAGACAATGTTTTTCAATGGTCGGCAATCGGCACTGATAGGATGCCTGTACCCGTGATGCTGGCATGGCTTGGTAGTATTTCATATACACTTCAGATTTACTTTGACTTTTCCGCCTATTCGGATATGGCTATAGGATTGGGACTTTGCTTTGGCTTTAAGTTTGGTGAAAACTTTAATTATCCGTATATAGCGACATCTGTGTCAGATTTTTGGAAAAGATGGCACATATCGCTTACTGACTGGTTCCGCGAGTATGTGTATTTCCCACTTGGCGGAAGTCGCGTGAATAATCAGGACTACATGGTCAGAAATATATTCATTGTATGGCTCTTAACGGGAATATGGCATGGAGCAAACTGGACGTTTATATTCTGGGGTTTATATTATTTTGTATTCCAGCTTGCCGAAAGGTTTTTTGAGTACCCGAAGAAGATGAAGAGCAGCTTCATAAAACATTTTTACACGCTTATGGTGGTAAATGCGGCATGGGTAGTTTTCAGGGCAAATGACTTGTATCAGGCGGGACGTTTTTTTATGAATATGCTCGGAGTCAACAACAATGGATTTTACAGTGAACTTGCGGTAATGCTCATACGTGAAAACTGGGTGTTCATTGTGCTTGGAATTTTGTTTTCAACGCCCATTGCGCGGAATATGAATAATATTCTGTATAAAAAGCCCAATTCGGCAGTAAATATGGTATATACGATAATTTACCCGATAGGGATGCTGCTGTTGCTGATCGTGAGCGTAAGCTATCTTGCAAGCGGAACGTATAATCCGTTTATATACTTTAACTTCTAGGCTTTTTGAACGGGGGTGATATGAATGAACAAGTATATGTTGAAAAAACGTATTTTTGCAATAATGTTTATGGCTGTGGTATTTGGATTTGCGGCGGTGAACTTTTACTATAGTTATGAACCCCTTAATGAATGTCTTACTGGCGACGGGGCGTCTGTTTCGGCTCTTGATGCAGCGATTACGGAGAATATGTACCGAAAAATGGATTTTATAGAGACGTATGCGTATGTACAGGTATTATTGGATAAGCGGGAATGTAATAATTTCAGCTATATCAAGGATGAAGAAGGATTTTTGCATTACGCGTCATTTTTCCGCGAGGAAGACACGAGGCTTTTTGAGTATTCGCTTAGAATAAAACGGCTGCAGGATTATGTCGCTCAAAGCGGTACAAAAGTATTGTTTGTAGTACCGCCCGGAAAGTATAACAAAAAGTATACTAAGCTTCGTACAGGCATGCCTGTAAATGATTCCGGTTACATAGTTGACGAGATGATGTTTTATTTGAACCGTTTAGGAGTGGAAACTCTTGACTTAGGTGAATATATCCCTAATGAAGAGATTTCTTATGAAGATACTTTTTTTAAGACTGACCATCACTGGACTATTCCGGCGGCGTTTTGTGCCACAAAGGAAATCGTAAATAAATTTAAAGAAAGTTTTGATGAAGATTTGGATCCTGACGGATATTATATGAATATTGACAATTATGATATGGTTACATATAAATCGGGAATGTTGGGTTCTATGGGCAGGAAAACAGGCGTAAACTTTTGTGAAATAGAAGATTTTACGGCGTTATGGCCTCATTTTGAAGGGCAGTTTACACGTGAATGTATGATGGAAAGCGGCAGGACTGCACATTATGACGGCGGTTTTACACAGACGCTTATGGATACAAAAGTATTAACAAATAAAACGGATATATATTCAGACTCGCAGTATTCTCTATATCTTAATGGTCTGAGAGTTTATGAGAGTATTGTCAATGAAGAAAATCCGGAAGGATGCAGCATATTTATGATACGCGACTCTTATTTTTCACCGGTCATGGCGTTTATGATGCCAATGTGTGGGCGCATAGATGCCATATGGTCATTAGAGGAGACAAGAGAGCTTGATATAGAAACTTATTTGAAAGAGAATACTTTTGATTATGTCATAATCGAAGTTTATCCGTATAATATAAACAGCAGTGCATTTAACTTTTTTAAAGAAGAAACTAACATAGATAACAAGCCGGCAGGAGGGATTGAATGAGAGAATTTTTACATAGCAGCAAAGGAAAAATGTGGTTTCTGATAAATATGTTTTTTACGATAATCTATTTGGTATGGCGTATATTTTTTACTATTCCGTTTGAATATGGCATAGTGTCTATTGTGGCAGGTATCTCACTTTTAATAGTCGAGGCGCTCGGTATGGTCGAAGCGTTTGTTCATTATGCCAATATGTCGTCGGTAAAAGGATATGCACTTCCGCAGGTGGATGAGGCGCTTTTTCCGCATGTTGATATATTTATAGCTACATACAGCGAGGAGCCGTCGCTTCTTTATAAGACGATAAACGGATGCAAACATATGGAGTATCCTGATAAGAGCAAGGTGCATATTTATTTGTGCGATGATAACAGAAGACCCGAGATGCGTGCGCTTGCGGCACAGATGGGAATTAATTATCTCGACCGCCCAGATAATAAGGGCGCTAAGGCAGGTAATCTGAATAATGCGCTTGCACATTCAACTTCTCCTTATATAGTCACATTTGATGCTGATATGATCCCGAAAAGCGATTTCCTGATGAAGCTCGTACCGTACTTTGTCGATGCGGAGATAAAGAACGCGGGGCGTAAGGAAGAGGATAAGATTAAGCTTGGATTTATCCAGTCGCCTCAATGCTTTTATAATCCTGACCTTTTCCAGTTTAACTTGTTTTCCGAGGGAAGGATACCTAATGAGCAGGATTACTTCTACAGGGATATTCAGGTGGCAAGGACAAAGACCAATAGCGTTATTTATGGCGGTTCAAATACCATATTGAGCAGGGAAGCATTGGAAAAAATCGGAGGATTTTACACGAATGCCATAACTGAAGATTTTGCAACAGGTATTCTCATTGAGAAAGAGGGTTATGTAAGTCTTGGAGTGGGAGAACCGCTTGCGTCAGGTATGTCTGCGACAGATCTTCAGGGACTTATACAGCAGCGTATAAGATGGGCGAGAGGTGTTATAGCTACGGGAAGGAAAATGCACATTTATACATCCTCGGATCTTTCATTTTCGCAAAAACTTAATTACTGGGCATCTATTTGGTACTGGTATGCGCCGATAAAGCGGCTTATCTATATAATGTCGCCGATTTTGTACGCGACTTTTGGATTTATGGTGTTTAAGTGTACGCTGCCACAGGTTATTCTGTTTTGGCTTCCGATGTATATTACAAGTAATATAAGTCTGAGGATGCTTAGCAATAATATACGTTCAACAAAATGGACAAGTATTTATGAGACGGTGCTTTTCCCGTATATGCTTATACCAATAATTTTAGAAAGCTTTGGTATTACGCTTAAGAAGTTTAAAGTAACAAGCAAAGGTGAACAGCAGAATCAAAAGGGAAAGAATCTTATTTATACGATACCGTTCCTTATATTGATAATATTGTCCATTATTGGTATTGTAAACTGTATATTTATTATGTTTGATAGTGGTTCATTCGGTCCTATCGTCGTATTGTTCTGGCTTGTTTATAACCTGTTTTTGCTTGTTATGTCGCTCTTTTTTGTTGATGGACGAGTGCCATATAGAAAGTCGGAACGCGTGAGCGTTAAGATGAATTGCCTGATAGACAATGGCATTCGGCAGATACGTGGTGTTACGAGGGATATATCGGAAACAGGAATATCAGTTCTTTTAGATGTGCCGTTTTATATACCCGAAAACACAGATGTAATAGTCGATCTGGCAAATGATATGTATACGGCAAAATTGAAGGCAAGAGTCGTATTCGTAAATCAAAGAGATGACTACTGGAATTATTCATTGAAGATTACGGATTACATGGGTACATGGGATGAATATTTACAGATAATTTACGACAGAATACCCGTTCTTCCGCAAGAGATAAAAAAAGACAGTGGAAGCTTTGAAGACCTGAAGCTCAATACGCAGAAAAGGGTTTCAACGCCATTTTACCAAAAACGTCAATACCCCCGAATACTTTTGGATACAATAGTGTATTATAGTGAAGAAGATGAGCAGGACGCCTACAGGCGAATGCATCTTTGCGATTTTAACTATTGTTATGCAAGCACAGATGAGTCAAGTCTTCCTGAGAGGCTGACTATATGGCTTACGGATGAACTGGCACTCCACTGTGTGTATGAAACAAAGATACATTCAGGTGAGCGGCTTTATAATGTGACTAACATTAATGAACTCATTAGCGATGAGGAAAAGTCGGTGCTTCTTTTGGATTGGCTGGCTAAGACAAATAGAGAGGCGCGAGCTGGAAAGAAAGCTGCGTTTAAGCAGCCTCAAAAGAATACAGTGCCAAAGAAAACGGATTTTGACGAAAAGGAACTTGTATAATGAAAAAAGGAACAAAAGTAATAAGTTTATTATTGTTTGTTATACTGATAATAAGCACTGCATCTGTGGTGCTTATATGGAAAAGCAGGGAAAGCATGCATTTTGCCGCTAAACTGGGAAATGGGATAAATCTTGGAAATGCAATGGATTCTACAGGGCTTTGGGAATATAAGCCTGATGAAGACGAGCTGTCTTATGAAAATTATTGGGGAAATCCGGATATCGACAGTACACAGATGCGTGCTATACACGTTGCGGGATTTAACAGTGTCCGTATTCCTATAACATGGGAGGATCATATTGACGGGAACGGTATTATATCCGAGAGATGGATGCAACGGGCTGTTGATGTTGTCGATATGGCTCTTGCCGAAGATCTGTATGTTGTCATTGACACTCATCATGAGGAATGGCTTAACCTTGAAATAGAGCGTGAAGATGAAATATGTGAAATGTACCGTAAAGTGTGGACGCAGATTGCAGAACGTTTTGCAAACTATGATGATAGGCTTATATTCGAGGGGATGAATGAAGCACGTCTTAGGGATAGCGAGCATGAATGGGATGAAGGGACGCCGGAGTTAAGATCAATGGTAAATCGTCTCAATGAAATATTTGTTGACACGGTACGTGCAACAGGAGGTATTAACGGAGAACGCTATCTTATGATATCGGCGTATGCGACGAATACAGAAACACAGGCTTTGGAGGATCTGATAGTGCCCGATGGAAATATTATCGTCGCAGTGCATATGTATAAACCGTATTCTTTTTGCCAGGATGAAAACGGCACTTCTGAGTGGAGTGCTGCAAACGCTGAGGACACTGAACAGCTTGAAGAAATTTTTGCTGATATAAAGCGCATTTTTACGGACAAAAAAATTCCTGTAGCGATTACGGAATTTGGATGTATGGACAAAAACAATACTGACGTTCGTGCCGAATGGACTGAGTATTTTGTAAAAAAGGCGTCGGAGCTTGGTATTCCTTGCTTTTGGTGGGATAACGGAAGTACGTATCAACTCTTGGATAGGGAGGCTGGTACATGGATATATCCGGAGATTTTGGATGCGCTTGTTCGATAGAATGTGAGTATATGGGGATATTGGCATATATTTCTATTGCGTTTTTATTTAATTTTTCCTGTGTGTTTAGCGAAGCTAAAAGGTTAGTTTTGCTTCGCCAAAAATTTTCACCCTAAATATAAAGTTTTTTGATGGATTTGCCGACATATAGGTTAGCAAAGTATTTTGACCGTAATTATAAGGAAGGCATGGGGAAGCGCATATGAACATTAATCTTGAAACACAGCTCTCCACACAGAAGGCGGCAAATACTGACATTGATATCACAACTACATACCAGCCGCATACCAGCATTGATGAGGTGCAGAAAAGCGGCTATAAATTGGACATTGCGGATAAAGTTACGGATAACGAGGCATATCAAGGCCAGGGATTGGCGGCGCAGGAGTTTATGCACCAGGCGGGCAATTTGAACACTCGTGCCCAGAAGGACTTTATGATAGTGATGTCCGGTTTTGTTTCAGGGGAGGATCTGCAGAAGATGCAGGAGGAAGGCTTTAACCCTGGAAGCGTAGACGTGGAAACATATGTCAGCATTGTGGACGAGATAAAGGTGACTTTGGCAAAATCGGGAGTTGAGATAGCAGGCTACAATGACAATCTTGACGCCGATATGGTTAAGGAGGTTACGGGGAGCCAGCTTGACGCGAATGAGCTCAGCAGTAATTTGCCTAATCTTTTGGAGGAAAGAGATCTGCCAGTCACGGATGAAAACATTGCGGAGCTTAAAGACGCGGCGGCGCAGGCGGCGGATATAACAGAACTGAGTGACGACGCCATAAAATATATGGTGACAAACCAAAAGGCGCCCACTATAGAAAATATTTACAAGGCACAGTTTTCAAGCGCATCGGACATACGGCAGGTGCAGGGCTATTACAGCGAGGGCGTGGGCAGCTATGGGAAATATTATTCCAAAAAGGCGGACAGCATTAACTGGGATAACCTCAAAGGTCAGATAGAGACAATAGTAAAGCAGGCGGGGCTTGACACAGACGCGCAGACAAAAGCGGCGGCAGTCGAGAACGCCAAATGGCTTGTTGAGTCGGGCATAGAATTAAATGCCAAAAACCTGACGCTTGTGTCAGATTTAAAATCGCTGGAGCTGCCCGTCGTAGCGGATAAGATATATAAACTATGCGCTGATGCGATGGGAAACGGCAAATCGCCAATGTCAGCGCTAATGACAGGTGAGCCGCCTATTGCGGAGCAGGCGCAAGGTATTATTGACATGGTTGAGGGCATTTCCGGAGAAGCCGTACATAATACAGTTGAGGCAGGCGTTGAATTAAATATCAGAAATCTTTCTGAGGCGCAGAGGCAGCTTGACGACAAGGCTTTTGCGCAGCAGGAGCAGCAGCTGCAAATTCAGGAGCTGTCAGAACCGTCATTAAAAGAGATAGAGGCAAGGCGGCAGCTTGAGGAAGTGCGTCTTATGATGAGCGTAGAGGCAAACAAACAGCTTATCAGAATGGGCATTTCTATAGATACTACAGAGCTTTCAAGGCTTGTAGAGGATTTGAAGGCAGTTGAGCAGAATATAAGAGCCGTGATGTTCAAAGGCGAAACGCCGGAGGAAAATGATATACGGGCGGCTGTTTATCAGGAAACGCTTACAAAGACAAAAGAGCTTGGCGATATGCCGGCGGCGCTTGCTGCAAGAGTAGCGACGAGTGCAAAGGCGTATACAATAGCATCGCTTCATAGCGAGGGAAAGGCGCTTCAGGACGCTACAGAGAACCCGAACGGTCAGGGCGGATACGACGGCAGGCACCAGAGAAATGCGGCGGCAGCGTATGAGACGCTTATGACGGCACCGCGCAAGGATTTGGGCGACAGGATAAGCAAGGCGTTTAGGAATGTGGACGATATTCTTGAAGACATGAATATAGAGACGACAGACGCAAACAGGCGCGCGGTAAGAATACTCGGCTACAACACTATGGAAATCACAGAAGAAAACATAAATGCCGTAAAAGCTGCGGACAGTAAAGTCTGCGGCATAATAACCAGAATGACGCCGGCTGTTACGCTAAAAATGATACGCGAACAGAAAAATCCCCTGGAGATGACATTAGACGAGCTTGACGATTATCTCAATGAGCAGGATAAGGATTTTGCGTCGGATGCGGAGCGTTTTTCAAGATTTTTGCAGAAGCTTGACAGAAGCAATGCAATTACGGAAGACGAGCGTGAAGCCTATATAGGCGTTTACCGCATGTTCCGCCAGATTGAAAAGGCGGATGGCGCGGTAATCGGCAGCATAGTCATGACAGGCGCGGAGATGAATTTCAAAAATATGCTTTCCGCGATAAGGTCAAATGCGGGAAAAGACATAAACCTCAAAATAGACGACAGCTTTGGCGGTCTTGAGACCTTGATAGCTAAAGGCAAGGCGATAGACGCACAGATAATGACAGGTTTTCATGACAGCGCAAAGGACGGTGGCAGTAAAAACAGTGAAGACGCAAGGGCTCAGGAAAAATATTACGCAAGGCTTTCGGGCGATATAAACGATGAGCTTGCCGATAAAACGGATGTGAATAGGCTCAAAGAGGTAAGCATCACGGCGGATACTACAATAGAAGCATTTGCCGACAGCTTAAAAATGACACGTATGTCACAAAACTCTCCGGAGCTTGAAGAACAAAAGGCGCGGGCTTTGGAAAACTTCCGGCAGAATATACATGAAGCGCAGCAGGTAGAGGACGACATAATCCAATCGCTTATGGACTATGGACAGACCGTGAGTGTAGACAATATTCAGGCGGCGCAGATGCTGATATCGGAGAGGGGTTCTTTTTTCAGGCAGATTTTTGGCAAGGCGGATAGGAGCAGTACGGAAGACGGGAAAGAAAAACCTGTAGGCAGGCAAGCTCAAAAAACATCCGAAATTCAGGAGACCGATACAGGTGCGGACAGCGATGCTTTGGATATATCCGACCGTTTTATCGAAAGGCTTACGGACAAGGCAAGTGCCAACGAGGGCTATCAGGAACTGATAAGCGTGGCAAACAAGGCGGTTGAAAATGTGGTAAATCATTCTGCAACGCAGCTTGATATAAAAGCGGCGCAGTCGCTTTATAAGGGGTTGTCATTGGCGAGCAGCCTTGCGCGTGAAGAAAATTATGAAATTCCAGTAAATATTAAGGGAGAGCTGACATCAGTCAACTTAAAGATTTATCACAATGCCGCAAAGGCGGGCAAGGTGGCGGTAACGCTTGAAACTAAGCAGCTTGGTAAAGTGGCGGCGGAGTTTGATGTAAAGCAGGATAGGATTTCTGGAATGGCTGTTTATGATGAGGCTGTAAGCAAAGAAGAACTTGAACAGCTAAAGCAGAGTATCGTAAACGAGCTTTCGGACGGCAGCGATAAGCAGGTGCAGATAAGCCTGATATATTCAAAAACGGTTGACTTAAATCGCTTTGGCAAGGATAGGGACGCGTCCGTGGATAATGAAAAGGGCACAGTCGCGACAAGTGAGCTTTACAGGACGGCAAAAGCCTTTATGACGGCGATAAAAAGCTTATAGCATTTAATTTGGAGGTTACGGAAAATGAGAGTTAATTACAATATTTCATCAATCGTGGCAATGAATGCCTTACAAAATAATGACAGCAGGCTGTCATTGTCAGTCAAGAAGCTTTCGAGCGGCTACAAGATAAATACTGCTAAGGAAAATGCGGCAGGTCTTGCAATCGCCCGCAAGATGAATGCTCAGATTAATAACTTAAAGCGTGCAAACGACAACGCGAACGACGGTCTTTCCGTAGTGAGCATAGCGGACGGCGCGATGTCTGAGATGCATGACATTTTACAGCGAATGAATGAGCTTGCGATACAGTCGGCAAACGGCGTAAATTCCGATACCGACAGAGCGCAGATTCAAAAGGAGATAGACCAGCTTGTCACAGAGATAGACCGAATATCGGAAACCACACAGTACAATGCACAGAATCTGCTTGACGGCACTTTTGCATACAAAGGCTATACTAATTCCGAGAATGTAAGGCTTAAATCATATTCGGACGGTGTAAAGAGCGGTACATATTTGATAGACCAGCTTGAATATGCTTATTATGATGAGGAGATAACTTACGAAAGCGGCGGCACTGTACATAAAGAAAGATACGGTGTAGATAATATAGACAATGTAAAAGACGGAATTGTTAAAGAGAGTGACATCAAAAAAGCCAAGAGCGGCACATATGATGACGATGTTGAGGGATTTCCTGATGACGTGCGGGTGTCAGTGGATGGTGATGACCTTGTATTTGAGGCAAGCGGTGATTTTGAGGTAAAGGTTTCACTGAATACAGCGACTGTCGCATATCAGAATAGCGGGCTTCCTGTCAATTATGACTCTAACAATGACGTAAATCCTCCTAAGCAGACACATGTTGAAACAAGAAGGTATAAGGATATATCTATTACTTATACAGATTCCAATGGACATGTCACCACATGTACGATTAGTGATATAAGTATATTTGATGAATATAACATGGCTGATGTGGATGAAAACGGTAATCCTAAACCAGGCGCGACAAAGATTAACAATGGCGGAAATATTGTCCGTGCGGGCAACGGAAATGCAAGTTTCGACAGCCTGAAAGAAGGACTTTCCACGGTTCTGCCTCAAAATGTAGACCATATAACATCTGTAACGTATGACAGCAGCAGTAACAGCTTTACTGTGGAATATAATATGAAGCCTGACGGAACAGTAGGAAAAATTACATTGCCTGTTTCAGCAGGAAGTATGGAGAACAGTAAATATTCTACTACCAAGGCGACAAGGACGGCATATACAATAGGCAGGAAGACTCAATTAAATGCGGCTGGTGAGCCATTAGACGAAAACGGCAATCAAATTGATAAAGAAACCGTCATGAAAAACAGCGTCCAGCTTAAGCTGACAGGTACGGGCGCGATGAGGGTTCAGGTAGGTGCAAACCAGGGTCAGGTAATCGCTATAGAAATTCCCGCACTAAGCGCTGTGCATCTTGGAATAGACGGTTTTGACATAACTACGGAAAGTACGGCGACAGAAGCCATTGACATAGTGAGCAGGGCAATCAATCAGCTCTCAAGTGTGCGCGCGAAGATTGGTGCATACTCAAACCGCTTGGAGCACACAGTAGCTAACCTTGACACCACAGAGGAAAAGATGACAGAGGCATATTCACGCATACTGGATGTCGATATGGCTACAGAGATGACAGAGTATACGACGAGCCAGGTATTGGTGCAGGCTGCCACGGCAATGCTTACGCAGGCAAACGAAAGACCTCAGCAGGTATTGCAGTTATTACAATAATAAACAGTAAATCAATATGAAAGGCTGTGTGTCTTATGACAAGTGAAAAAAAACAGATATTTACAAGACGCATTACGCAGGCAAACCGCACGCAGCTTGTGGTAGTGACATACGATATTTTTTTGGAATATTTAAGTGACGCCTTAAATGCTTATGGTGCGGGCGATATTGAGGAGTTTGCGCTAAATATGCAGATGGCGCTGGAGTGCATCTATGAGATGCGCTCCGCGCTTGATTTTAAGTATGAGCTGGCGAAAAATTTATTTGCGATATATAATTATGCCGAACGTGAGCTTGCAAGCGACTTGTTTAAAAACACCACGGACAATCTTGAAGCGATAAAAAACATGTTTGTAAAGCTTCGCGGCGCATACGCTGAAATAGGTAAGAGTGATACGTCGGAGCCGCTTATGGATAACATTCAGGACATATACGCAGGATTGACTTACGGCAAAACAGATATAAATGAAAACTTCATAAATTATGACGCAGAAAGAGGCTTCCGTGTATAGGAAAAAACTGAGGATTTTCCCTAAATGCGGGAGCTTCCTCGTTTTTTGCGCGGTCGCTTTGCAGAGAGTTTCCCTCATTCTCCAAGTCCGTATCCTGCATAAGCTCCGCCTGTTGCAGCAGGAAACGGTATCGTTTCAATGCTGAATTTACCTCATAAATATAACAGTCTATGAGGTCGGGGTCCGTCACGTAATCAAAACCGCAGTATGCTGTTTCAAGCGCATATTGTGTCTTTTCGATATCAGCCAAAAGCATATCGCGCGCAGTAACCAGCGCCTTATTTGTCTTGTTAGAGGTGGCATTAGGCGAGCAGGGTTTCAAAAATCTCTTTAGACTGAAATATGTTTTCATAAGGCTGTCCTTTCTCGGTTTATTAACCTGCAATTTATCCATTTGAAATATTATAGGCGGACAAATTAATATTTATTCGCAAAATAATTCACAAATATTACCCATATACCAATTATTCGACTTGGTAAATTTTAACAAAAAAAATTTTGTTGTTCTAATTTTTACATTTCGAGTGGACAATATTTTTTATTCTGATATAATCAAAAAATGTCAAAGGCAAACAGCTTTAATATAAGTCACAATCTATTTTAGTCTAATGCTTTTGATTCAGGTCGTTTTCGACAATTTTTCGGAAAATTATTAAATTTATAATGAAGGGCAGGTGAGATATGGTTGTTCTTATAGGCGTGCTTATATATGCCGCGTATGCGGATATGCGCCGCTATAAAATTCCAAATTTATGTATTCTGGCAGGTATGGCAGCGGGGTTGGTTACGACATTTGTGTCAGTTTCATTTGTGGGGACAGCGGCAGCGCTTGTGCAGACGGCAGTAATATTTATGGCATTTTATCCGTTTTATATTTTGGGAGGCTTGGGAGCGGGTGACATAAAATTATTTATGGTGCTTAGCTGTTTTTTGCAGGGAGTAAGATTAATCAGATGCTTGCTGGTGGCAATGCTCATAGCGGGCGTGGCATCCGTGATTAAAATACTCATATTTGAAGAAAGCAGGCAGCGTTTCTATTATCTTGGCAGGTACATTAGGAAAGCGGTATTAACTGGGACTTTTGACACATATGAGGTGGACCTTTCGCAAAAAAAGAGCGTGATAAGACTTTCAGTGCCAGTTTTGGCAAGCGTGATTTTAATGCAGATAAGTTAATATGTCGCTGGTTGCGACAAAATGGGAGGTAGGATGAAAGAAAGACAGTTGGCGATTTGTGACGGGGACGAGCTTTATCTTGAAAAATTTCAGTCATATCTTTTAAAGAAACGTCCGGCAGGCTATGAAATACTTGCGTTTGCCACGGTAAATCAGGCTGTGGAGGCAAGTAAAGAGGAAGGCTTTGAAATATTTCTCGTGGGTGAGAATACTTATGACATAAATGTCACAAATGTAAATGCGGCAAAGATATTTATACTGAAAGAAAACGGTCTTAGCGGTATAAAGGGATACACGTTTATTTCAAAGTACCAATCGATGGATTCCGTCATAGGGCAGGCACTTGAGGAGTTTGCGATTGATGAGGGCTGTGGCGGCACTGTGAGGAGCAGCGGTATCAGGGCAAGGCTTACAAGCTTTTATTCGCCGGACAGACACGCGGGTCAAAATGTGGCAGCGCTATGTGCGGCGGAGCTTATGGCGGATATGGGTCAGAGAGTTTTGTATATCAGTATGCAGCCGTTTTCAGGCTTTGAAGAATTGCTGGCGACAAAATATGAGGCGGATTTGACGGACTTGCTGTATTTTGCACTAAGGCATCCGGACAAGCTTTTTTATAAGCTGGAGGCGGTAAAACGTGCTATCGGAAAGGTAGATTATCTCCCGCCCGCGCTTGACTATGCGGATTTACTTGATATAAGTGAAAAGGAGTGGCAGGAGGTTTTGGAGGCACTTTTGAGTGAGGGGGAGTATACCGACATAGTGCTGGATTTGACTGAATGCTGCAGAGGATTTTATTATATGCTGGATAAGAGCGATAAGCTGTATATTTTAAATGATATGCAGACGGAGCGTTCAAGAGCTGCGCTAAATCAGTTTAAAAATCTTCTGCTTTCCAAGGAATATGGCAGGATAATAGAAAAATTCAAGGTGTTTGAGCTTTACGAAAACTGGAATAGTTGTGAGGTGGATTTGGAGAGCCTGCCACTGTCGGGGTTGGGAGAATATATGAAAGGTATAATATGCTGTGATGAGGGAAAATGACAGATATGAACAGTGCAGGCGTGAGATAAGCGCGCAGCTTAGAGAGCGGATTGACCTGTCGCGCGAGGTGTCTGATGATGAAGTGCATGACATATTGGACGATATTGTTTCGCGCGTAAGCAGGGGCTATGCATTATCAATGGAGCAGCGCAATGAGCTTGGGACAAGCATATTTCATTCCGTGAGGAAAATGGATATTTTACAGGAGCTTATAGATGCCGATGATGTTACAGAGATAATGGTAAACGGTACAGAGGGAATTTTTGTTGAGAAAGCAGGAAAGCTGTCTTGCTGGGACAAAAGATTTGAGTCAAAGGAAAAGCTTGAGGATATTACGCAGCAGATAGTGGCAAAGTGCAACAGAGCGGTAAATGAGGCGGCGCCGATAGCTGATGCAAGACTGGAAAACGGTGCACGCGTGAATATTGTGCTTTCACCCGTAGCATTAAACGGACCTATAATAACAATCCGGCGTTTTCCGAATCACCCCATTTCCATAGAAGACTTGCTTAGATTTGGTTCTATCACGCAGGAGGCGGCGGACGACCTGCAAAGGCTCGTCATTGCGGGGTACAATATTTTGATAAGCGGCGGTACCGGCTCGGGAAAAACAACATTTCTAAATGTAATGTCAGGCTTTATACCAAAAACCGAACGTATAATCACAATTGAAGATTCCGCAGAGCTGCAGCTGCAGTCGATACCTAATCTGGTGCGGCTGGAGACGAGAAATTCCAGTGAGGAGGGAGTAAAGCCGATAACTATAAGGGATTTGATAAAGGCATCTCTTAGAATGAGACCTGACAGGATTGTCGTCGGCGAGGTCAGGGGAGGAGAGGCGATAGACATGCTTCAGGCGCTCAATACAGGCCATGATGGTTCGTTAAGCACTGCGCATGCAAACTCGGCGCGCGATTTGCTGAGCAGGTTGGAGACAATGGTGCTTATGGGAATGGATTTGCCGCTTGCAGCAATCAGGAGGCAGATAGCATCGGGTGTAGATATTATTGTACATCTGGGGAGACTGCGGGATAAGTCGCGCAGAGTGCTGGAGATTGTAGAGATAATAGGTTATGAGGACGGCGAGATTGTGACAAAACCTATATACCAATTCATTGAGAGTGGTGAAGAAAACGGCAGAGTATTGGGAGAGCTCAAGGCGGTAGGAAAGCTTATGCATACGGATAAACTTGATATAGCCGGAATAAGGCACTGAGCGAAATAAGATTATATATTTTGGCTCAATTCGGACGGTTTAGAAGATATTTCGCAATTACTTAATAACATAATGTGGTATAAGGAGATATGAAATGAAAAACGAAGGTTATAAAAAACGAATAGAAAAAAGGTCCAGGCTTCCGCCCGCGATAGACTATAATAGCTATACGCTTAGCATTAAGGAACTGGCAGGACATATTTTGATATGCACGCTATTTACAGCAATGATTGGCCGACTGTTTTATGACAGCTATGTCGTTTTGGCTTTTGCTGTGCCGTATACGGCAGTTACGATAAAAGGTAAAAAAGAAAAGCTTTGTGTAAAACGAAAACGGCGGCTGGAGACAGAGTTTAGGGAGACGATACTTATTGTTTCGTCAAACCTGCAGGCGGGATATAGTATTGAAAATGCGTTTAAGGAGGCGCAGCAGGAGATAGCGGCATTGTTCGGCAAAAGTTCATTAATGCTTGCGGAGCTAAGGCTTATGCTCAGACGACTTGACAACAATGAACAGCTGGAAAGTATTTTGGCAGACCTTGCAAAACGCAGCGGCGCAGACGATATAAGGGATTTTGTTGATATTTTTAAGATTGCAAAAAGAAGTGGTGGAAATATGAGAGGAATAATAGCAAATACTGCGTCGATTATCAGCGATAAGCAGGAGGTAAGGCGGGAGATAGAGATAGTTATAAGTGAGAAAAAGCTTGAACAGACAATTATGAGATACATTCCGTTTATAATTATGTTTTATATTTCGCTGACATCTAAGAATTATTTTGAGGGTCTTTATCACAATATCTTTGGCTGGGCAGTTATGACGGCAGGCTTGGCAGTTTATTTTGTGGCCTGCCGCATAGCTGACAGAATACTTGAAATAAATGTATAGGTTTGGTTAAAAATGTGGCAGTATTATAGGAGGTTGATTTGAGCGGGGAGTTGGCTGAAAAGCTGTGTAATGATAATATAAGGGATGCTTTAAGGACACTTGAGCCTACAGGCAATATAAAGGAGCGTCAAAAGGAGTATTTAACAAAAAAGCTGATGCTTTGTATGGTGGTTGTGGTTTTAGGGATTATCCTGTCTGCGGTTTTGTGGATAAAGGAGCGTTCACATGTGGATATTGTGGACAATAGGCTGTACAGAAATGCTTATGGAGATGGCGTAAGACAGGTAGAGCTTGTAGCGGAAAATGGCAGCGAAGAAATTGCGTTATCTCTTGAAATAGAAGAAAAGCAATATGACGCTAAAGAGCTTGATGCGCTTATGCAAGATTTTATTCCTATATTGGAGGAGACCGTGCTTGGAGATAACCAAAGCATTGATATGGTGCAGCAGGATTTATGTTTCGTTGATGGTATCGAAGGTTTTCCATTTTTGGTTGAGTGGAGTACAGATGGTGAATACATAGATTACGATGGACATCTGCTCTGCGAAAGTCTAAAGCAGCCTGTTGTAGTAAAGATTACGGCAGTGATAAGCTACAATTTGTATGAGACAGAGCATAGCATGAGCTGCTATGTATATCCCCCAAAGGCGGACAATGATACCGATACTATGCTTGAGAATGAGCTAAAGCAGACGGAGGCGGATAGCCGTGAAAATGAATTTATGACACTACCGTCAGAAATAAACGGTACAGGCTTAAGCTGGAGTTTCAAAAAAAGTTATAATGCTTTGCTTGTGCTGATAGCCGCGCCGCTAATCGCGCTGTTACTGTACTATAGCTTTGACAGAGATTTGTACAGACAGGTGGAAGATAGGAAACAAGAGCTAAGGCTAGATTATCCGGAGGTAGTAAGTTCACTTGCGCTGCTTATCGGAGCCGGCATGACACCGACAAATGCATGGGCTAAGTTAGTAAAAGATTATGTAACAAAAAAAGAAAATACAGGAAAAACACGATGTGTTTATGAAGAAATGCTTTTTACAGTCCGCGAAATTCAAAACGGAATATCGCAGATGAGCGCTTATGAGCGCTTTGGATTAAGATGCCAGCTGACAAATTACAATAAGCTTGCGGCGATGATGGCGCATAATGTGACAAAAGGTTCGTCAAATCTTGCGGACTTGCTCAGAGAGGAAGCAGCAAATGCCTTTGAGGAAAGAAAGCATATGGCAAGAGAGCTTGGCGAAAAGGCAGGTACGAAACTGCTTATGCCGATGATGCTGCTTCTAGGCATGATTATGGTAATAATAGTTGTGCCGGCATTTACAAATTATCTTTAACTTAAAATATTTTATAAAAATCGGAGGAGAAAAATTATGAGAAATTTAAAAAGCTTTATAAGAGATGAGGACGGAATGGGAACTGTGGAGATTGTACTTATTTTGGTGGTGCTCATTGCGCTCGTGGCATTGTTTAAAGACACTATTACAAAAGTTGTAAAAGACACGCTGTCTAAAATTCAAAAAAATGCAGGAAAAATTTAACGGTCATACAGGCGCATACCTTACGGTATATTTGTCACTTGTGTTTGGCATAATCCTGTCGCTGCTTGTAGCCCTCATAGAGGGTGCGGCGGCAGGCGCCGCAAGGGCGCAGTCGGAGCTTGTCGCTGATTTGGGAATGGACTCTGTATTTGCGGAGTATAGCAGAGAAATTTTAGAACAGTACGGCTTGTTTTTTATAGACAGCGCATACGGCAGCGCGAGTGGAGGTACGGGCAGGCTTGAACAGAGACTTTCTTATTACATGGATAAAAACCTAAATCCTGATAATGACATTAAATTTATGAATGGGAATACTCTCTTGAAGCTTGACAACCCATATTTGGAGATAAAGGAACTGTCATATGCAAGCGATGAAAACGGCAATGTATGGAAAGTTCAGGCGATAAATTATATGAAAGCGGTGTATGGTGGCGACATTATTTCCGCAGTAGAACGGCAGCTGGATACAGTAAAGTCAAATGAGCTTGACACGAGAGATATAGCCGGAGAACTTGAGGCGCAGCAGGAGAGTTTTGAAGAACTTTTGTCAGATGATGAAATTACGGAGTACAGCGGTACGGAAAGTGAAGAAGGCTATTCCTATGAAATGATTTCGGACGCGGCGGACCGAGTAAAGGGCAAAGGGATACTTTATCTGGTACTTCCGCAAGGTGTCGGGTTGTCTGCGTCTTCTGTGGACAAAGGGCAGTATTTTTATGCGCGTATGAAGCAGGGACATGTCAATAAAGGGACAGGTCTGCGTGATGGAGTAGAATCTCCTGACGGTATAGTTGATGAGCTTATCTATAATGAATATCTTGCGAGGACATGTGGAAATTACAGTAGGGTAAAAGAAGGCAGTCTGCTAAAATATGAGCTTGAATATATTTTGTGTGGAAACGACAGCGATGTATCAAATTTAAGGGATTTTGCCGAAAAGCTATTTGCGCTCAGGGCCGTGTCAAATATGATTTATCTGCTTAATGACAGCGTCAAAAAAACGGAAGTTGAGGCGATAGCTATTATAATATGTACTTTACTGACTGTGCCAGAGGCGGCGCAGGTGCTGACATATATAATACTTGCAATCTGGGCAATGGTTGAAGCGCTTGATGATGTACATACCTTGCTTGACGGCGGAAAAGTGCCTCTTTTAAAGAATAGCGGAAGCTGGAGCAGCGGACTGATGGATGCGCTTGAAACAAAGATTTCAGGCGGTAAAAAATCCGAGGGACTTTCGTATGAGGAGTATCTTAAAATTTTTATAGCGCTTATGGATAAAAAAGAAAAGACGCTTAGAAGTCTTGACATAGTGGAGATGGATATAAGACAGACAAAAGGAAATGAGAGCTTTCGCATAGACAATTGTGTTGATTATATGCGTACCGGTTTTGGATTTAGCAATTCATATGGACATGAGGTAGTTTTTGACAGGGAAATGTGTTATGAGTAACCGTGACAGGGAAGCATCCGGATATTCTTTTTGACATGTGTGGTACGGCTTAAAAATAAACGCTTACTAATAAATATAAAACGAAGGGAGGAAAGTCTTGTATACACATATGTCCAATGTTAAATAATTGAGCTGTTTCATGCAAAAAGAATATCCGGATGCTTCCCTGTCCAAAACGAGTGTTAGAATATTTTTATTTATGTGTTGATTTATTTTCCGTAAATATTTGGAATTTCTCAAAGCGGAATTATGGAGATCAAATTTGTTTTTAGTGTACAAATTCGCAGGTGTATCAAGAATGGGGGATTAATGTGAAAAAGTTACGTAAGTTAAAGGCGAGCATGACGGTAGAAGCGTCACTGGCGTTTCCTCTGTTTTTATTCGCCTTTTTAAATCTGATGTCTGCCATGGAGATATACAGGCTTCAAAGTAATATGAGTGCGGCAATGCATTCTGTGGCAAAGCAGATGGCAGCGCATGGGGTCGAGTATGAAATGCTTTCGGGCGGCAGTGCAGGGGCAGCGGGGATGGCGGCGCTCACTTTTTATGCGGTAAACAAGGTAAAAGATGAAGCAGGTGAAAACTATTTTAGAACATCAAATATTATAGATGATTTTGGAGGCATAAGCTGGCTTCGCTCGCGTGTGATGGGAGATGATGACTGTATAGACCTGATAGCTGAGTACAAGGTAAAGCCGCCGATATCGTTGATGGGGTTTGACCGGCTTAATATGTACAATCGCATTTGTGCGCGTGCATGGACAGGGTATGATGTCGAAAACAGGTCAAATGCGGATAGTGACAATGAAAGAATTGTATATATCACGCCGACCGGAAGTGTCTATCACAATTCGAGAACATGCACATATCTGCAACTATCTATTGCGTCAATTGATTTGAGTTTCCTTGAAAATAAACGCAATAGAAGCGGTGAAAAATATTATCCGTGTGAAAGCTGTGGGAATAATGAAACGAGCGTGGTATTCATTACAGACTTTGGCAACAGGTACCATTCGACATTAAAATGCAGCGGGCTGAAAAGAACCGTGACGGCTGTGCCGATTTCAGAAGTGGGTGAAAGAGGAGCGTGCGAAAAATGCGGCGGATAATGCTGATGGCAGCAACGGGAGGAGATTATGTATATACTTGCATTGATATTGACAGGTCTTATGCTGATGGCAGCAGGTATTATAGATTTTGTTAAAAAAGAGATAAGTGTAAGATTTATTGTGGTGATGACAGCTGTATGTGTGATAGGTGCATTATTTAATAGAAACGCTACGCTGGGTGACACTGTATGCGGAATGAGCATAGGCATATTGGTTCTTTTAATATCGCAGATAACGCGTGAACAGATAGGTAGAGGCGACGGTATAATAATAACATCCATAGGCATGCTGCTTGGAATACGCGGCTGTTTTATAATAGTGTGTTATGCGATGCTATTTATGACATTTGTGTCAATAGGGCTTATCTTGTTTAAAAAAGCGGGGCGATATACAAAAGTACCTTTTTTGCCTGCGCTTTTTGCGGGATATGCGATATATATGGGGGATATTATATTGTGAGTTATATAGGGAAAACTCTGAAAAAGCGCGAAAAAGCATATTTTACAGTTGAGGCTGCATTGATATTGCCATTAGTGATATTATTCACGACGGTTATGATTTTTATGGCATTTTATGTGCATGACAGGTGTATTATGGAGCAGAGCGCTTATGAGGCAGCGCTTCGTGGGACCCAAAACAGCATTAAGGATGGGCAGGAGGCATACAATGTGGCGCAGATTGCGGCAGGACGGATTACAGATGAAAGATTGTTTGCACTCAAAGATTTTACATATAGTGTCGAAGTTACAGCGGACAATGTGAGAGTGGCGTACCATTGTAAAATAAATATGCCGCTTATCAGTTGGCTTGGCGAATATATTGATGCCTTGGATTTTTCAATTGATGCGGCAGGCGAGGCAAAGCGCATAAGGCAGGTGCAGGATATAAGGTTTTTCAGGGCAATAAATGGGAAGGGATTGATATGGGATGAAAGCAGAGATGCCAAATAAAAGCTATGAGAGAGGCATAAATCACAATTATCTGATTTTAAGCAAATGCAGTTTTTTCGGAAACGGCGTCATTGATGAAAAAGACTACCGTGTGAGAATGTTTTTGGAAAATAATATAAAGGGCTTGCTGCCTGTGACATATAGAAGGACGGACAAGGAGAGCAGATTTTACTATGAGATAAATTCTTTACAGTCACTGGAACGCGTGCTGGAGAAAAGAGAGCTTGGCAGTCATGAGCTAAAGGCTATTTTTACAGGCTGCATCAGGCTCTTTGAAACACTTGAGGAGTACCTGCTTGACGGCGCGCAGGTAATATTGGATTGTGATTTTATATATGTGGATATAGAGAAGTTGACGCCATATTTTATTTATTATCCCGATTATGAATGTGATGTGCGCCAGGCGTTTACGGAGCTTGTTGACAGGCTCTTGACTAAGATAAACCACACTGATGAGAGTGCGGTCATGATTGGATATCAGGTATACAGATACACGCGAAATCCTAATTTTGTTATGGGCGAAATCAGAAAATATATTGAGCATATGCCGGAAAAGGCTGTGCCAATTCAGGAAGAAAAGACAGATATAAATTATAGGGAGCCATATATAGAAAGCGCATATATTGAGGATATATATGATGAGGAAGAAAAGAGCAAACCAAAATATATAGGAGATATAATCGGAGGCATCATATGTGTGATTATTGCGCTTGGGATTGTGGGAACTGCCGTGGCGATAAATATATATAGCCCGTTTATGCTTGATACAGGCAGGCAAGCAAGCTTGTATGGAGCCGCGATAATGGCGTTTGTGGCCGGAATTATGTTTTTTTATGACGGAAATAAAAAGCGAAAGCTCGGAAAACTGCTTGACGAGTATGAGGATGAAAAACCAATGCTACAGGAAAATGAGAATAAGAAACCGGTAGAATCGGCAAGTAGAATTGTGCATAAGACAATCAATAGTGAAAAGGAAGAATTTTTTTATGGTGAGACAATATGCCTTGAGGAAAGCATATTGGAGGAAAAGGTACTTAGAGGGAGATTTAACGGTGAGGATATAAATATACCGCTGGATAAACTCCCGATGACTATCGGAAAGCTTGCAGGAATGTCGGACTATGTGATAGATGACAATACCGTGAGCAAAATGCACGCCAGATTTGAGGAACATGACGGCAAAATTTATATGTATGATTTAAACTCAACCAATGGTACGCTGAAAAATGGCGAATTTGTTGCGATAAATACACCTACGCGGCTTGATGCGGGCGATAAGATAAAAATGGGGCGGGTAAGTCTGACATATTGCTGATGAATTATAAGCGTCTATTGAATTGGCAATATTTTTTTTGTATAATATAGTAAACAACAAATCTAAGGCGGCATGGAGGATTAGCCATACAATGGAACACAAAAAATATGTTTCAACATGGGGTAATGCGATATCGATAGCCGATAGAAAACCTGAAAATTATGCTAAGAATTTGACGCTTAGATACCCGATACGTCCTATGTTTGACGGAGATAAATTAAAAATCACGCTTGACAATTTTTGCGGTACCGAGAAAGTGATTATAAGCCGTGTATTTGTCGCACGCACAATTGAGAACGGAGGGCGTGCAATTGTTGAGGACAGCAGTGTGCCTGTTACTTTTGGAGGTCAGTCAAGCGTTGCGATACCTGCGGGTGAAGTGGCGGTAAGCGATGAGATAAGCTTTGAAGTAAAACGTGGCAATGACATAAGTGTCAGTTTTTACCTGGAAGACTTTACAAATATGCGTTCAGCTGTGTTAATTACAGGACCGCTTTCAAAGGGCTTTTATTCTGTGGGTGATTATACGCAGAGCGGCGAGCTGCCACTTGATTACACGCGCAATACAAACTGGTTTTATTTTTTGAGTAATGTGGAGATTTACACTTCTGACAAAAACCGCGCCATAATATGTTATGGTGATTCTATCACATCTCAGGCTTGGCCGGATTATCTTGCACTGCGGATTTTTGATGAGAATATAACAGACACGGCTGTAGTGAGGCGCGCTGCAAGCGGCACGAGGATTTTGCGCCAGTACGACAACATCACATATGATTCCTATGGTTTAAAGGGTGAAATTCGTTTCCCAAGGGAGGTAAAGGTGAGTGGCGCGGACACGGTTATAATACAGCATGGGATAAATGACATTATTCATCCTGTAGGCGTGGAGGTCAATCCGTTCAGGCCATGGAGTGATTTGCCAACTGCAGACGAGTTGATTGAGGGACTTCGCAGATACATAGGTTGGGCGAGAGAGCTCCATCTAAGAGTATATATGGGTACACTTTTGCCAATATACGGATGGAGGACTTACGAACCTTTCAGGAATGATTTAAGAAACGCCGTAAATGATTGGATTAGGACAACATCAGAGATTGACGGCTGCATTGATTTTGATGCGGCGCTTTGCGATGCGTCAAATCCCGCTGCTTTTAAGCCTGAATACGATAGTGGGGACCATTTGCATCCATCGGATAAGGCATATAGAAAAATGGCAGATATTGTGCCAATCGGGTAAGTTTGGGGATTATTGCTATCACAAATAGTTTTACATAAACGGGCTGTCTTTAGGTGGCATAGGAGATAAAATCACAAAACGGAGGCAAAGACAAGAGTATGGCGCAAATTTCGGAAAGGCAGCAGAGGGCGGACGAAATAGCCGCAAAAATATGGAGGCTGTCACGGGACAGGATTTTGGTAAATATGAGATTTTTGGATACTGCGCTGCTTGGAATAAGCCTAACGGCGCGTTTTGGCGCTGACGAGGTATATTTTGAGCCTGCTCCGGACGGCGGTACGACGATATGCTATGATTCGGCATATGTGTTAAATCAGTATAAGAAAAATCCAAACAATATATTAAGGCTGTATCTTCACATAATACTTCACTGTATTTTCAACCATACCTACCGATATGACCGTGTGGAGCAGGAGCTTTGGGATATAGCCGCGGATATGGCGGCGGAAAGCGTGGCAATGAGCCTTGGCATATCGGGGGCAGAGCTCCCAATCGACAAGACGCGCAGAAAGGTGCTTGATGAATGGCAGCAGAAATTGGGAGCCCTTACCGCGGACAAAATATATAAACACTTGAAAAACGACAGGCCGGAAAGTTCGGAGCTTTTTGACCTGCAGCGGCTTTTTAAGTGCGATGCCCATGAAAGCTGGAAAGCGGCTGATATAGAGCGGCTTGAAATCACTCAGGCGCAATGGAAAAAGATAAGTGAGCGGATAAAGGCGGAGCTGAAAGGATTTTCGCAGGATAAGCAGGACAACAAGGGCATGCTCCAAAATCTTGAGGAGGCGACCAAGGAGGAATATGATTATGATGATTTCCTGCGGCGGTTTTGCGTCTCGGGTGAGGATATACGCATAAATGACGATGAGTTTGACTATGTCTATTATACCTATGGCTTATCGCTTTATGGCAATCTGCCGCTGGTGGAGCCGCTGGAATACAAAGACGTAAATAAGATAAAGGAGTTTGTAATAGCAATTGACACGTCAGGCTCATGCCGCGGAGCTATTGTGCAGACCTTTTTAAACAAAACCTACAGCATATTAAAGAGCAGCGAGAATTTTTTCCGCAAGGTAAATATCCATATAATTCAATGCGATTCAGAGGTGCAAAAGGATACAAAGATAACTAACGATGATGAATTTGAGAGCTTTATGAAAGAAGGGCAGCTTGAAGGGTTTGGCGCGACGGATTTCCGCCCCGTATTTGAGTATGTTGACAATGCGATTGAAGGTGGCGAGTTTGAAAACCTTAAAGGGCTGATATACTTTACCGACGGCTATGGTGTGTTTCCAGAGCATAAGCCGCCGTATAATTATGATGTAGCGTTTGTGTTTCTTGACGATGAGTTTGACAAGCCTGAAATACCGCCATGGGCGATAAAGGGAGTGCTGCCGAGTGATTATTGAGTGGGAGGAATTATGAATATAAAACAGGCGAAAGAGCATATAAAAAATTCAATTAAGCTGTATCTGAAAAAAGATGAATTTGGCGATTATCGCATACCCGTAGTGCGTCAGCGCCCGATATTCCTATTGGGTTCACCAGGCATAGGCAAGACTGCTATAATGGAACAGGTAGCGCAGGAGCTTGGCATCGCTCTTGTGTCGTATTCAATGACGCACCACACAAGACAGTCCGCGCTTGGACTTCCGTTTATATCGCATAAAAGCTACAAGGGAAAAGAGTTTGACATTTCTGAGTATACTATGAGTGAGATAATTGCCTCAATATATGAGGTTATGGAGAGCTCGGGTATTGAGGAGGGCATACTTTTCCTTGATGAGATAAACTGCGTTTCGGAAACACTCGCGCCCTCAATGCTCCAATTCCTGCAATACAAGGTATTTGGCAAGCATAGCGTACCCGATGGATGGGTGATTATTACAGCGGGAAATCCGCCTGAATACAACAAGTCGGTCCGTGAATTTGATGTGGTGACGATGGACAGGATGAAACTTATAGAGGTTGAGGCGGACTATCCCACATGGAAAGAATATGCGCTAAAGCAAGGTATACACAATGCTGTGACGACATATCTTGATATGAAAAAGTCCGATTTTTACCGCGTAGAAACGACTGTCGGTGGGAAATCCTACGTGACGGCGCGAGGCTGGGAAGATTTGTCCGCGACAATTCTTTTATGCGAGGAAGATGGTATAAAGGTAGACGAAACGCTTATAGGACAATATCTTCATAATGAAAAAATAGTAAAAGAATTTACAGCTTTTTATGAACTGTATAACAAATACAAAAAAGACTATAAGATTGAGGAAATTCTTGACGGCACAAGTTCGGCGCAGGTGGTAGAGCGCGCACGTATCGCCAAATTTGATGAGCGGCTTTCTCTGCTTGGTATGATACTTGACAAGCTTGAAAATGAAATGCGTGAAAATCTCGAGCAGTCGGATATACTTACAGAGATAATGCATGGCATGAAGTCGTTGAAAACGGCAAATGAAAAGTCTGGCGAGAGTGTGTTAGCGTTGGTGCAAAAGCAGATAGATGCCAGAAACCGCCTGATTACGTCAAAAGCTACAGCAGGTACTCTTTCAGCCGAAGACAAGCGCAAAAACCGTGCAATACTTCGCTTTTGGGAGGAGCGGGAAAAACAACTCCGCATTGAAAACAAAAGCGACGCTGACAATCTTATGCTTTTAAAAACAGCCTTTGACAGCGCCGTGTCATCTATGAAACAGGATAACTCCAAAATACAGTCGCGTCTGCACAACGTATTTGCTTTTAGCGAGATAGCTTTTATGGACGGCAATGAAATGACAGTGCTTGTCACGGAACTGACGGTAAATGCATACAGTTCGCGTTTTATAGGCATATACGGCAGCCCTGATTACCAAAAGCACAATGAAGACCTGATGCTGCATGAGCGACAAGATGACATACTTCAGGAGATAGAAAGACTGGAGCTGTAATGCGGGCTTGAACAAGTAAATAAAGATAATAACACGGAGAAAACAAAAATGCCGGAAAAGTTGATTTATTCCATGGAGAATGGTGTTATAAGTTACAGTCATAAAAAAGACGGCAGCATTATAATTGAAAAATACAGCGGTACGGCGTCAAGTCTTTTGCTGCCGGACAGTATAGATGATGCGCCTGTTACCGAGATAGGGCGCAAGGCATTTCTAAGCTGCAAGACGCTTAAGGAGATAAATATTCCTGACACTGTTACGCAAGTGGGCGACTGGGCGTTTGCTCACGCGGAAGGGCTGAGGAGTATTACGTTTCCTGCGGGGCTTGAAATCAGGGGGAAGGAGCTTTTTCTCGGGTGTAAGCGTCTGAGGGAAGTAAGCTTTGGCATTTCAGAGAAAGCGCGCTTTGGGGAGCTTGGTATATGGCGTATGCTTGCAATGGGTGTGACAGTGCTGCATGATTATTTTCTGCTCGAACCGTCATATGTGGGTACGCCCGACTGGATAAAGCGCTGGGACAATAACCTTATCAAATTGATAAGGCTTGATGATTTAGATGGCTTTGAAGAACTTTGGACCTGTGGGGAGGAGGATTATGAGGGAAAGGATTATGACATTAAATCTTATCCTGTAGAAAAACGGAAACTCAAGCTTAGGATTGTTTATTTCAGGCTTTTGCATCCGTATGGCATTTCAGACGAGGAGGAGCGGGAATTAAAGCAGTATTTGAAGAACCACACCAAGGGTACAGCCACGCCGGAGGCTTGGGATATAATAATAGAGGAGCATAGAGATGAGCTTGAATATTATAGTCTGTTTGCAGATGCAGGCTGTATAAACGAGGAGAATTTTGATGCCCTGCTTGATGACCTGAAAAACGCGAATGCCGAGATAAAGGCATATATGCTGCGCTATAAAAGTGAAAGACTAGAACAAAAAGACGCATTTGCCGCCTTTGAGCTGGACTGGTGAAATATTGGGGCTGTCGCAACAAGGGCTATGCATACAAGATATGTTATTACACCTGAATTAAATAATACTATATCTTGCACTTATGTCCCTTAGTGCGACAGCCCCAAATTCGGACTGCTTAGAAAACATGTTGCAATTATCTATATTATTTATATAAATCCATTAAATATTCGGTGACGACTGTTTTCATCTCTGCCTGTGCCATATAGCCGTCCCCATAGGTATTTTTAATATTTGTGACGTAATCCTCGCCGTTTTCTTCTGTCATCTCGGCAATAGCTGCATCCATGTCGATAGAAAGTCCCTCCTGCTCAAAAATTGCCTGATATACCATATTAGTCTTGGCCTCCTCTTTGGCGCGTGTCACGAGTTCTTTTTCGTAGGAAAGCTCGTCATCTATGTCTTCACCTCGCGTGTCCCATGGATTTTCATATGTCATGCCATAACCGGAAAATAGCTGGCTATAATACGCTGCCATTTGAGTGTCATCATATTTAAGTATTGATTTTAAAGTATTTAAGTATTTTTTAGGATAAGATTTTACTGTGGAATTATCCATAATATAGCTTGTCAGATAATCTTCGAGGTGCTGCTCGTAAAAGTCATTTTCAACCTTTGCGCGATATTCGTCTGCTGTCGATACACCCTCTGTTTCCGAAAGCTTTTCCGCGACAAACTCGTCTGTAAGTTCAGGCGTAACCATTATACCCTTTATCGTCACGTCAAAACTTGCATCCTTGCCTGCAACGTCCGCATTGTCGTAATCTTCAGGGAAAGTGACTTCCACAATGACTTCTTCGCCGGGTTTATGTCCGATAAGCTGTTGCTCAAAGTCGTCAATGAAAGTGCCTGAGCCAATGGTGAGCGAGTAATCCTCTGCACTGCCGCCCTCAAATTCGACGCCGTCAATAGTACCGACATAATCAATGCTCACCTGATTTCCGTCAGCAATCGAGAGTGTTTCGTCCGTGCTAAGTTCAGTGTGGCTTTCAAGTGTAGAGTTAATTTCCTCATCAACTTCTTCTGCTGTTGCCGCTACTTCGTCGGCGGGCACTGAAATATTTTTGTAGTCAACAAGCTCTATCGATGAAACTGCGTCAACGCCGTCAATCTTACCATCTGCCGTAAGTCCTGCGCTCATATCAGAATTTGGGGAGGTACGAATAATTGCCAGATATATTTTTCCTCCGACAGCAAAGGCTAATGCAGCGATGACAGCAAATACTGCAACGATGCCGGCGATTTTCCACATAAGCTTTGTGCGCTTGTCCTTTGCGACTGCTTTTTTGCGCGCCTCGCGCTTTGCTTTGCTTTTACTCATATTTACAGTATTATTTTTGCCATTTTTTTTTGCCATTTTAATTTCAACTCCTTTTTATGTAGCAAATCTCTCACTGAACTAATTTATCATAAACTAAGAAAAAAATAAATAGCTTAAATGCCATTTTCACAAAAATTCACAAATTATGTTCATGCATGTCCGATGTGCCGCTTGACAATACAACCTGACTTTGGGAGTTGAACTATAAAATATAGTGCTAAGCCGCAGATTAAAATCTATGGCTTAGCATTTTTTTGAT
>CANQHZ010000028.1 GCA_947623805.1 uncultured Lachnospiraceae bacterium
GTTCGTAGCTCAGCTGGATAGAGCAACGGCCTTCTAAGCCGTGGGTCGGGGGTTCGAATCCCTTCGAGCACGTTTTGAGATTGAGCTTGCCTTATCTCATATATGGTGGGTATAGCGCAGCTGGTTAGCGCGTCAGATTGTGGCTCTGAAGGCCCAGGGTTCGAATCCCTGTACCCACCCTCTTGGGCTATCGCCAAGCGGTAAGGCACAGGGTTTTGATCCCTGCATTCGCTGGTTCGAATCCAGCTAGCCCAGTTTCTCTGTCTTAAAATAAATATGGGACACTAGCTCAGTCGGTAGAGCACTTGACTTTTAATCAAGTTGTCGCGGGTTCGATTCCCGCGTGTCTCACTGATAAAACCGCTTGAAATCCATTAATGGTTTTCAAGCGGTTTTTGGTTTGGCCTTTATTAATTGTATTAAATCTTATCCGTTTCAGCGTTTGCGACCTTGAAACCTTTGACAAGCTGTTCGAGATTTTTGGACTGGTTGGACAAGGATTCTGTTGCGGCGGCTGTCTGTTGTGCTGTCGCGGTATTTTCCAATACTACATCTGAAATATTGGAAATTTCGTTGCGAATAATCTTCATGGTATTCGCCTGTTTTGATGTGTCTTGTGTTATAGCCTGGAATGCCTCTGAAATTTCGGCAGAATCATTTACTATGCTGTGGAGGCAGACGGCAGTCTTATCTGCGTACTCTCTGCTTTTGCTAATGTTGCTAAGGCATCCGTCAATCAATTCCGCTGTCTTCTTGGACTCAGCACCGCATTTTATTGCAAGATTTCTTACGGCATCTGCCACAACCGCAAAGCCTTTTCCGTTTTCGCCGGCCCTTGCCGCCTCTACAGAAGCGTTAAGCGCAAGAAGGTTTGTCTGCAGCGCGATAGATTCGATTGCGCCGACAACCTTTCTGATATCGGCGGACATGCTCTCTATTTCTTCGATAACATGGAAAAGCTCCACCATTTCGTCATTTCCATTGCCGATAAGAGTATTGAGGCTTGCGAGCTTGTTGTTTACGGTCATGCAATGCTCGGAATTGCTGTCGATGCGCTGCGTGATTCCGTTTACTTCAGATTCAAGCTTTTGTATTGAATCCGACTGCGTCTGCGTGCCTTTTGAAAGCTTGTCGGCGGCTTCCATGAGCTGACATGAACCGTTTAATACGCCGGAAGTAGACTCCTGCACTGCAAGAAGTAAGTAATTCAAGGTATTGCGTATAGAATTTACGGATTTTGAAAGCTTATTAAATTCCCCGGGATACTGCTTCATATCAGGTTTCGTAAGGTCGCCTTTTACGATACTTCCGAGAATATTGTTTGCATCGTTTATGATGTTTGTAAGCGTATCTACAAGCTCTGCACTTGCTGTCTGCAATACTCCTATTTCATTTTTCTTTTTCTGTTTGTTCCTGCTTATATCGATCGCGAAGTTGCCTTCCGAAATATGTACGACTGCTTTCTGGATTTCAGAAACCGGCTTCAACATAGCGTTTACCCTGAAAGATAAAAGCAGTGTAAATACAATCATTAAAATAATATTTCCGATGAATGTGACCTGCAGAGCGTCGACTACCTGCATGCGGATTACGGACTGGTCTTTTGTTATGCCGATTTTCCACTGGGTAGCGTCTATGGTGCTGACCGCCGCGTATTTTTCTTTGCCGTCGTAATCGGTAAATTCGGTCGCCTCAGATGATGATAAATTCAAATCGACATATTCTGTAAGTATCGTGTTTCCCTCTTCTTTTGGCAGGAAAGCCTTGTTTTCGTGTGTTATAACGCTGCCGTCAGCAGCCAGCATAAATGCCTGAACGCTTGAATCTACGCTTATTTCATTGACAATATCAACCAGTCTGTCAATAGTGATATCAGCCAGCACGACAGCTTGTTTGCCTGCAATCTTGCAGGGCGTTGCGATACTTATAATCATCTGTCCGGTCGCAAAGTCTACATAAGGCGCCGTATATGCTATGCCGCCGGCTTCCATTGCAGCCGTCCACCATATTCTTGTAGTGGGGTCCAAATCAAGTGTTGAATGGTCTGCGGGAAGTACGCTCTTGTTGTATTCAAAGCAGGCGTAGTACATCAGGGCGTCTTCGTTTTGCGGCAGGTTAAGTTCCAGATAATCCATAATTCTTTCGGGATTAATATCATTTTGGTAAACCAGAGCATCTTTTATGGTATTGAGGATGCTTGCCTGCTTTTCCAGCCAACCGTTGATTATTTCAGCATTTTCCGTCGCCTCAGACATTAACTCCGATTTGTTGTTGTCGTTTAAAATTCCATTTACGATAACGCTGACGGAAATCTGAGAAACGATTATGATAATCATAATGCAGGCAGCGACGAAAATAGATACGCTTCCCTTTACTGTCCGTGTTTTCTTGTGAGCCATATAGCTTTTCCTCCTGTTATTCTAAATAAAAATAGCAATAGCTACCATACATTATAACACAATATTTTCGGAAAAACAGTATATAAAAAAATAACCTTAAAATTAAAACGTGAAAAGTGCAATAAATGTGTTGCACTTTTTTGTGCGTTATGATAATATGTATCACAGTGACGCACAAATGTCCTTGACGGAAAAACAAGCGCGTCAAAACAGCATGCGGATTTGGCGAGGCGTTTTTTATCGCTGCGTGCGAGGGACGCTCCGGAATGGAGATTTATAATGAAAGAAACAACAGATTACTATGTTGTAAAAAAAAGGGCGCTTCCAGAGGTTTTGCTCAAAGTCGTGGAGGTGAACCGGCTGCTTGAGACAAAGAAAGCCGCATCAGTTCAGGAGGCAGCCGACATGACAGGGATAAGCAGGAGTTCCTACTATAAATATAAAGACGATATTTTTCCTTTTCATGATTCGGCTCAGGGGACTACGCTTTCGCTCGCCTGCCAGATGGACGATGAGCCGGGGCTGTTGTCTGATGTTTTGAGGGTGGTCGCTGAGTTTCGGGCGAACATTCTTACTATACACCAGACCATTCCGATTAATGGTATAGCATCGCTCTCGCTCAGCGTGCAGATACTTGACACTACGGGCGATGTGTCGGAAATGGTGTCGGGCATGGAGCAGATAAGCGGAGTGCGTAATGTGAAGATTTTGGGACGTCAATAAATAATGGAAAAAGAATGTCGCGCAGTGGAGCGGCGGAATGAGAGGTAGAGATGATTAAGGTAGCGATTTTGGGATACGGTACGGTCGGCAGCGGAGTGTTTGAAGTAATCAGGAAAAATAAAGATGTGATTAAGAATAAGTTCGCTGAGGGGCTTGAGGTTAAGTATGTGCTTGACTTAAGGGATTTTGAGGACGACCCTGTAAGCGAGGTGCTGGTGCATGATGTGGATATTATTTTGAATGATTCGGAAGTGGCGATTGTATGTGAGACTATGGGCGGTGTCAAGCCGGCGTATGATTTCACAAGGCGCGCGCTTGAAAAAGGCAAAAGTGTATGCACTTCAAATAAGGAGCTTGTCGAGAAATACGGGCCCGAGCTGCTGCAGGTGGCAAAAGAGCACAACTGCAGCTATCTGTTTGAGGCGAGCGTGGGCGGTGGCATACCTATTATAAGGCCGCTTCGGACTTCGCTTGCGCAGGAGGATATACTTTCAATCACGGGTATATTGAACGGTACGACTAATTATATTCTGACAAAAATGGAGACGGAGGGGCTTGCGTTTGATGATGTCTTAAAACGGGCGCAGGAAAAAGGCTATGCCGAAAAAAATCCCGACGCCGACGTGCTTGGCTTTGACGCCTGCCGCAAGATAGCAATCCTTACCTCGCTTGCATATGGTAAGAATGTGAGCTTTTCGGATATCACGACGGAGGGCATCACCAATATAAAAGACGTTGATTTTGCCTATGCTAAAAAGCTTGGCGCGACGATTAAGCTTTTTGCCAAGAGCATGAAGAAGAACGACAAATATTACGCGATAGTGGCGCCGTTTATCGTAAGCCCTGAAAATCCGCTGTTTGCCGTAAACGGAGTGTTTAACGCGATTCTTGTAAACGGCAATATGGGCGGCGAGACAATGTACTACGGCAAGGGTGCGGGCAAGCTTGCGACAGCGAGCGCGGTAGTGTCTGACGTGCTTGACTGCGCAAGGCATATCGGCAAGCATTTGGAGGTCAAGTGGGACAGCGAAAAGCTTGAAATATCTCCGCTTGACGGTGCCGTGAGAAGATTTTTTGTGCGCGTTTCCGATACGGACGAGGCGAGGATCAAGAGCGTATTTGGCGATGAGACAGATGTGCTTTCAGGCGTTGTCGACGGCGAGTGCGGCTTTGTCACGCCTGAGATGACCGAGAAAGAGTATAAAGAAAAGGCCGCTCAGTACGGGAATGTTATAAGCATGATACGCGTGGATTAAATTATCTATGTTGAATTAGTGTGGAGGGAAATATATTATGAAAAAAGTGGTAAAATTCGGCGGCAGCTCACTTGCGAGCGCCGAGCAGTTTATGAAGGTGGGCAATATAATCCGCTCGGACGAGGAGAGAAGATTTGTTGTCCCGTCAGCGCCGGGAAAACGTTTTGACGGCGATACGAAGGTTACGGATATGCTTTATGCGTGCTATGCGCTTGCGGAAAAAGACCACAATTTTATGACAGAGATGTCAAAAATCGAGGAGAGGTACAATGAGATTATCGCGGGCTTAAAGCTTGACCTCGATCTTACAAATGAATTTGACAGGATAATCGACAATTTCAAGAAAAAGAAGGGAAAGGACTACGCGGCAAGCCGCGGAGAGTATCTGAACGGCATTATCATGGCAAATTACCTTGGCTTTGAATTTGTCGATCCCGCGGACTCAATCCGCTTTAACGAGGCTGGCGTTTTTGATGCCGAGCTTACAAACAAGCTCCTTTCAAAGCAGCTTGCGGATATGGAAAGCGCGGTAATCCCGGGCTTTTACGGCGCTATGGCAGACGGCACTGTAAAGACCTTTTCACGCGGCGGCTCTGACATTACAGGCTCTATCGTGGCAAAGGCAGTCCAGGCGGACGTGTACGAAAACTGGACAGATGTCTCAGGCTTTCTGATTGCGGACCCGCGCATTATCGACAAGCCGCAGGGCATTGACATAATCACATACGCCGAGCTCAGGGAGCTTTCTTATATGGGCGCGACAGTCCTTCATGAGGACGCGATTTTCCCTGTCAGAAAAGAGGGTATTCCCATCAATATTAAAAATACAAACGCTCCCGAGGACGAGGGCACATGGATTGTGGGAAATACGTGCCAGAAGTCGAAGTACGTTATCACGGGCATTGCGGGCAAAAAGGGTTTTGCTTCGATTAATATAGAGAAAGACATGATGAATTCGGAGGTAGGCTTTGGCAGAAAGGTGCTGCAGGTATTTGAGGAGTACAATATTTCGTTTGAGCACATGCCGTCGGGCATTGACACGCTGAGCGTAATGGTTCATCAGTCCGAGTTTGTCGACAAAGAGCAGAATATCCTTTCAGGTATAAACAAGGCGGTAAACCCCGACAGCATTGATATACAGTCGGATTTGGCTCTTATCGCCGTCGTAGGGCGCGGAATGAGGGCGCAGCGCGGTACGGCGGGCAGGATTTTCTCGGCGCTTGCGCACGCGAATGTCAATGTAAGAATGATAGACCAAGGCTCAAGTGAGCTGAACATTATAATCGGCGTATCAAACGATGATTTTGAGGCGGCAATCAAGGCGATATATTCTATCTTTGTAATCACGCGCCTTTAATGTAGGGGTTAATACGAATTTTAATGCGAATTTTATTACAGAATGGAGTTGTTACATATGAGTAAAGAAACGCAAAACGCGGCAGTCAGCGAGAATAAAATGGGCGTTATGCCCGTAAACAAGCTTATTTTAAATATGTCGTTCCCTATGATGGTGTCTATGCTTGTGCAGGCGATGTACAATATTGTGGACAGTATTTTCGTGGCGCGCGTAAGCGAGGACGCGCTTACAGCGGTATCGCTTGCGTTCCCAGTTCAGACTCTTTTGGTGGCAGTCGGAGCGGGCACCAATGTCGGCGTGAACGCGCTTTTGTCAAAGTCGCTTGGCGAGAAGGACTTCAACAGGGCGAACAAGACGGCTATGAATGGTATTTTCCTGGCGGTTTTAGGCTTTATAGCGTTTGTGCTCGTAGGGCTTTTGGCGGTAAAGCCGTTTTACTTAAGCCAGGTAAAGACTACGGATTCGGATATATACACGATGGGCATTTCCTATCTGTCAATAGTCTGCATATGCTCGTTCGGAGTGTTTGCGCAGTTTATTTTTGAAAAGCTTTTGCAGTCTACTGGTATGACGTTTTACAGCATGATTTCTCAGCTTTCGGGCGCTGTGACAAATATTGTGCTTGACCCGATTTTGATTTTCGGTCTTTTGGGCTTTCCTGCGATGGGAGTTGCGGGCGCGGCGATAGCTACGGTTATGGGACAGTGCGTAGGCGCGACGCTTGCGTTTATATTCAACATAAAGAAAAACCACGAGATACAGCTTTCGGTAAAAGGCTTTAAGCCTGACGGGCAGATTATCGGCAAAATTTACAAGGTCGGCGTACCCTCTATAATAATGCAGGCAATCGGTTCTGTGATGACTTATGGAATGAATTTAATCCTCATACAGTTTACATCGACGGCGACAGCGGTATTCGGCGTGTATTTCAAGCTCCAGAGCTTTTTCTTCATGCCTGTTATCGGACTGAACAACGGCATGGTGCCGATTATCGCCTACAATTTCGGCGCGGGCAAGCGCAGCCGCATGGTGAGCACTATCAAGTATTCGATGGTGTACGCGTTCTGTCTGCTGTTCCTTGGATTTTTGGCGTTTGAGTTTATTCCGTCAACTCTTTTGGGGCTGTTTGACGCATCTGAGGAGATGCTCCAGATTGGTTCAAAGGCGCTGAGAATAATCGGAGTACATTTCCTCGTGGCGTGGTTCTGCATTATCGCGGGCTCGGTATTTCAGGCGGTCGGCAACGGCGTGTACAGCCTTGTCGTATCTGTGGCAAGGCAGCTTGTAATCCTGCTTCCTGCGGCGTATATCCTTGCAAAAATCGGCGGGCTTGACCTTGTATGGTGGGCATTCCCCATAGCGGAAACAATGTCGCTCACCGTGTCAAGCATTTTCCTTGTGCTCACGTGGAAAAAGGTGATAAGCAAGGTACCTGACAATGTGTGAGACCGTGTAGTTTGCGCTTGACATTTATTTGGTGATTTGATATATTAAGTTCTAGCGTACCGGTACGCGCACGCGGATATGGCGGAAGTGGCAGACGCGCCAGATTTAGGTTCTGGTGGGAGACCGTGCAGGTTCAAGTCCTGTTATCCGCATTGCAAAAAAGCTTAATTTCTAAGATTGTTAGAGATTAAGCTTTTTCTGTGAAAATTAGGTATTCGGGCTTGAAAGACGCATCGGGAATAGGAGTATAGAGGGTTTTATGGCAAAGTTATATTATTACTATGGGGCGATGAACAGTTCAAAGACGGCAAATGCGCTTATGACGCATTTTAATTATGAGGAGGTCGGGCAGCGCGCGCTTTTGTGCAAGACCGAGGCGGACACGCGCGACGGCGCGAGAAAAATCCGCTCACGCATAGGTCTTGAAATGGATTGTATATTGCTGAGCGAGCTGCAGGAAATGAGCGAGGAGGAAATAAAAAGCTACGACTGCGTCATAGTCGATGAGGTGCAGTTTGCGACAAAAGAGCAGATAGATTTCCTATCGGATATAGTGGACTTTATGGACGTGCCCGTGGTCTGCTATGGGCTCAGGGCCGATTTCCAAAACAATCTTTTTTCGGGCAGCGAGCGTCTGATAGCGATAGCCGATACTATACACGAGATAAAGACGGTCTGCTGGTGCGGCAAAAAGGCAACCTGCAACGCCCGCTACAATGCTGATGGCATTGTAAGGGACGGAGAGCAGGTAATGCTGGGCGCAAACGACAGCTATGTCGCGCTTTGCCGCAAACACTTTAAACTCGGTATGCTTAATGCGGACAGCGCCAAAACTATATAGGCTGTGACAATATAGGCTGCGACAGCCTTATATCAAAGGCTTGTGAGATGATGTCGCGCTAAAAAGATATTTCGTCAGGGCGCATTTTGCTCATGACTGAATTGTGGTATTTTGTGTCGAGCGTCACATCTTTGTCAAACCATTCAGGAGGAATAAACGCGTTTGCCATTTCGGTATCGGGAAATTCGACCTCAGCCATAATAAGCGGCGCAAACGGTGGTTCAAAGATGTCGAGCTCTATCACAAGCTCAGGCTTTTTCAAAGGAACATAAGTATTGTCAAAACATGGGTCTTCAAGCGGGATGATATAGCGCTTTTTGGAGATAATGTTTCCGTCTGCCTTTGCGAGCAGATGCTCATATGAGCTTTTGTCAAGCGGAAGATTATACTCCTTTCGTGCCATAAGTCCACTCCCCTTGTAAGTCATATAATATCTGTCGCCTGATTTTCGCACCCTCACCACGGGCGAAGTGCACAAATATGCCTGCTGGATTTCCTTGCACTGATATTTGTCAAGCTTATCAGGCAGGCGTTTCAGCGTATATTTTTTTTCGATTTCCATATTTTTTTCATTTTCCATAAAAATCATCACTCCGTTTCCTGTATTTACGCCAAACATATCATACCAATTTTATTATGTCAACATTTAACCTATATTTTTCACCCGCCAAATAAACACTCATTAACTTGTTGCAATCCACTCGCAATAATGTTAAAATACAAAATATAAACCCAAACCGCAACGGAGGAAACGAAAATGAAAAAAGCAGGCATCTTTTTTGCAGACGGATTTGAAGAAATAGAGGCGCTTACTGTAGTAGACTTGTTAAGGCGCGCAGGTATAGAGGCGGTATGCGTTTCAGTCGCAAACAAACCGGACGTGACAGGCAGCCATAATATAAAAGTCGCAATGGACGCTACAATCGACGAGCTTGACTTTGACAGCCTTGACGTAATCGTATGTCCGGGCGGGATGCCGGGTACGAAAAATCTTGAAAAATGTGAGAAACTCACTCAAAAAATAAAAGAATTTTACGACAACAAAAAACTCATAGCCGCCATATGTGCAGCCCCTATGATATTCGGACATATGGGCTTGTTAAAGGATAAGGAGGCTTGCATATACCCTGATATGGAGAACGAGCTGATTGGAGCAAAAGTAGTGTACGATAAGGTGGTCAAGACGGATAATATCATCACAAGCCGCGGAATGGGCACGGCCATACCTTTCGGACTTGAAATAATCGCATCGCTTGCTGGCAAAAGCGCGGCTGAAAGCTTAGCCAAGAAAATCGTTTACACGGATTGAGCTTTTTGACAAAACCAACTCACTGTGGAGTTTTATTATGATTACAGAGCAGGAATTTGACCGCATAGTGCGCTATGTAAAACGCAAGGCGGGAATAAACCTTGTGGAAAAGCATGTGCTTGTACAAGGGCGGCTTGAAAATTACATACAGCGCAACGGCTATGCGTCATATAACGAGTTTATGGATTTGGTGGAGCGTTTCCCCACGGGGACGGAGGCAAAGGACCTTATGAACATGCTTACCACCAATCATACATATTTCTGGCGCGAACACGAACAGTTTTTGTATCTCAAGCAGGAGGTATTTCCGTACCTACGCAAAAAGACTGAGAACACAAAGGACTGGCGCATATGGTGTGCGGCATCGTCGTCGGGAGAGGAGCCGTACACGCTGGCAATGCTGTGTATGGATTTTTTGGGATTAGAGCACCCGAGATGGGACACAAAGGTGCTTGCCACGGATATAGACACAAACGTGCTTGAACAGGCGATAAAAGGCATATACACAAAGGATTCAGTAGAGCAGCTCCCACATCAATATGTACGCCGTTTTTTCAGAAGAATTAATGATATAGAGTATAAGGTGACGGACGAACTGAAAAAAGAAGTAATCTTCAGGCAGTTCAATCTGATGCACCAGCTCCCTTTCAAGAAACCGCTCCATGTAGTGTTTTTGAGAAATGTCATGATATATTTTGACGAGCCGACCAAGGAAAAGCTGCTGCATAATATATACGAAAAGATGGAGCCCGGCGGATACCTTTTTATAGGCTCTACCGAGTCGATTAGCCAGAACAACACGGAATTTCAATATGTCAAACCGGCTATATATCGTAAATAGTGCGAAAAGCATTATTCGGCGAAACAGGCAGACAAATTTAAGATAATTATAGATGACGGGGAATTTTATATAGGAGGCAGGTCATGAGGGGATTGAGGCTATTGATTGTGACGGCGAGCCTTGAGCTTGGGCGTGTTCTCAAACAGATTGTCGGCAAGGATAACCAGCTTGTGATTGCCGCCGAGGCGAATAATGCCTATATTGCAAGAGACAAGATAATTGAGTGTCAGCCGGACGTAATGCTTATCACAAACGATTTGCCGAGGATGTCCGGTATCACATTTCTTAGCAGGCTTATGCCGCAGTATCCGGTTCCTACAGTGATGATTGCGTCGCCGGCTCTTGAGGGCAAGGCGTATGAGGCAGGAGTGGCGGATTTTATCCCTTTTGACGAAAGTCGTGAAAATATAAAAAACGCGGCGGGAGAGCTAAGCAGCCAGTCGATATGCGACAGGTTGAAAAAAGCGGTTTATCCCGAGTGGGATAAGCTTGCCGTAAACAGCAAGGGAATGGCAAAGCTGAATACCAATTCAAAGATAAGGTCAGTCATAGCGATGGGAGCCTCGACAGGCGGTACCGAGGCGCTTGCTACAGTCTTGAGCGGATTGCGAAAAGACATACCGGGAATTGTAATAGTGCAGCATATGCCGGAGGGCTTTACGCAGATGTACGCCCAAAGGCTCAATAACGAATGTGAGATTACCGTCAAGGAGGCAAAGACAGGGGATACTGTCAGAAAAGGGCAGGCGCTTTTGGCGCCGGGCGATAAGCATCTTAGGCTTATAAAGGTAAATGGAGTGTACCAGGTGGAGTGCAGCGCCGGACCGAAGGTAAGCGGGCATTGTCCGTCGGTCGATGTGTTGTTTAAATCAGTGGCGAAGACGGCAGGCAGCGATGCAGTGGGAATACTTCTTACAGGAATGGGACGCGACGGGGCACAGGGACTTCTTGAAATGAGAAAAGCGGGCGCGCTTACGATAGGACAGGACGAAAAGACATGTATAGTTTACGGCATGCCAAAGGCAGCGTATGACTTAGGCGCAGTGACTTGGCAGGTGCCGCTTGAAAATATATCTCAAAAGCTTTATTATGTATTAGATAAAAAATAAGAGGGAGAGAAAAATTATGAGAATATTGATTGCTGAGGACGATTTCGCGAGCAGAAAGGTAATCTTAAAGTTCCTTTCAGCCTATGGCGATTGTGATGTGACCGTTGACGGCATGGAGGCGATAGACGCTTTTATGATGGCTCTTGAGGAGGGCAATCCGTATGACCTTATATGCCTTGACGTCATGATGCCTATAATGGACGGTTATCAGGCGCTTAAAAACATAAGGGACATTGAGAAGGAGCAGAATGTTCCGGAGGACAAGGCGGTCAAAGTCATTATGACTACCGCGCTGAATGAGGAGAAGAATGTCAAAAAGGCATTTGAGCTTGGCTGTACCGTGTATTGCGGCAAGCCTATCGATATGGAAAAGCTGAAAAGTACACTGGAGACAATAGGACTTATTTAGTGAATATAAAGCTTGCTTGAGATATAACGCCGCAAAGCGCGGCAGAATGAGAGGAAACTATGGAAGAAAATATTCAGGAGTTAGAGCATGAGCTTGAACTTGAAATGCAGGGAGATGTCAGGCGGGGCAAATATATGACCTTTCCCATCGGTTCGGACGTATTCGGAGTGGAGCTCAAATATGTAAATGAAATTATACAGATGCAGCCAATCGCGCCATTTCCGGAGGTTGAGGAATTTATCAAGGGACTTATAAACCTGAGAGGAAAGATAATACCTGTTATTGACGTGGCGGAGCGCTTTGGAAAGGAAAAGTTTGAATACAATGACCGTACCTGCATTATTGTCATCGAGGTTCAGGGCGTGGAGGTAGGGCTTATCATACCGAGTATAGCGGAGGTCGTATCAATAGACGAGGAGAATATACTTCCGCCGCCAAACATTTCACATGCGCCGTCAACCAACAAATTTATTCATGGCATTGGCAAAGTAGGCGACAGCGTAAAGCTTTTGCTCGACCCCGTAAAGATTTTGAGTGATGAATCTCTTGATTTCACAAATGAGCAGGAAAATGAGGAAGACGAGGCGTAATAAAGGCGGAGATTTTGTGGTTATCAGGTTATAGATGTGGCATGGGGGATTAAATGTTAAAAAATCGTGAAGAACTTTTGTATTATGCTTTGAACAACAGTCAAGAATGTATTATAAGGTATGACGGAAACGGGTGCATAGGCTTTTGTAATGAGCGACTTCTCGGGCTGACGGGATATACGCCGAGCGAGCTTGTGGGCGCTTATGTGGGAGAGCTTTTTCAGGATACGTTTGAAATCGTTGACGGTCACGTGCAGATTGCAAAGGCATATTCCCATATGGAAATCATAGAGACTGATATATATAGAAAAAACAAGACCTGTTTCCCCGTAGAGATGAGAATACTCGCTGAGGAGTATGATGGGAGAGAGGTTTTTATATGTACGGCGGTAGACATGACGCGCTACAAGGAAAGTCTGCGCAAGGTGGAGGAGACTACCATGCAGATGCAGGATTCCATGAAGGCAAGGGATGCGTTTGTCGCAAATGTGACGCACGAGCTGCGCACGCCGGTAAACGGCATAAAGGGACATACGGAGCTTTTGATGGAGCAGGAGACGGACTTTCAAAAAAGCAATTATCTCAAGATGATACTTGACTGCTGCAGCACGATGGAGGGCATAATAAACAATATCCTTGACTTTTCAAAGCTTGAGGCAGGCAAATTCCAGCTTGACGAAAAGCCGTTTTCATTTTATGACTTTATGTCAAAAATGGAAAAAATGTTTAGCATGCTTACTATGCGCAAGGGACTTAGATTTATGCTGAACGTCGAGCAGGGTATTCCCGACAGACTGGTGGGCGACGAGCTGCGCCTTACGCAGATTTTGAACAATCTCGTGTCAAACGCGGTAAAATTTACCGAGCAGGGTTATGTCGGAGTGGAGGTAAACCTGAATACTAGGATAAACGACGAAGTAGAGTTGTTTTTTATGATAGTGGATACGGGCATAGGACTTTCCACTGAGGACAAGGATAAGCTGTTTAAGAGCTTCTCGCAGGTGGACGCTTCCGTCACACGTAAGTATGGCGGCACGGGACTGGGACTTTCCATCACCAAGGACCTCGTCAACATGATGCACGGCAAAGTCTGGGCGGATGGTGAGAAGGGCAAGGGTTCAAGCTTTTCTTTTACAGTCAGGCTCAAGCAGGAGACTTCCGCGGACGAAGCGGCAGAGCCGGCACCTGTACGCATCTGGAAACCAGCCAGCCAGATAAACAATATTGCGGCTGAGCAGGATTTGATGTATGAGTTTGGCAGCGAGCAGAACATCAGGGCGCTTAAAAAATATTTTGAAAAATTGAATATAAGCATGGATATGGACAATTGGCAGAAGGCGGAGAGCTTTTCTTCTATTATAAAGCAGCTTTTGGCAGGCGGTTCAAAGGAGCTGCAGCGGGCGGTATTCCGTATGGAAATGTCAATCAGGAAATCGGATTGTGAAAAGGCGAGGGAATGCGCCCAAAAAGTAAAAGAGATGCTTGCTCAGGAGATGGAAGGGCAGGTGGATTGGCGTTGAGCAGACTTAATTCAAACGAGAATGTAAAGATACTTGTAGTTGATGACGTTGAAGTAAATCTCATCATTCTTGAGGAAATAATAAAAAATATGGGTTATCAGCCGCTTCTTGCGCAGAATGTCAAGGAGGCGCTTAAACTTATACAGGACAGCGACGAGCTTCCGAGAGTCATTTTGTCGGATATATCGATGCCGGAGATAGACGGTTTTACTTTTTGCTCAATGCTGAAAAAAGACCCGTACACGAGGGATATTCCAGTGATTTTCATATCCGCGATGGATTCTGCGATTGATTTGAGCCAGGGATTTGCGCTGGGCGCGGTCGATTACGTGCCTAAACCGTTTGACAAGACAGAGGTCGAGATGCGTATTTCCACGCATTTAAAGCTTTACACGATGCAGAAAGACCTGGAGGAGAACAACAAACATCTCAGTGTTGTCGTGGCGCGTCAGATGGATAAGCTGCGAATAGAGCAGAAGAACATCATGACGGCGCTTGCACGGCTTATCGAGAGCAAAGAAAACATCGGCAGCGCACACTATGAAAATATACTGTACAACAGCCGTGTGCTTGCGGAGGGCATGCAGCTTTCGCCCATGTTTGAGGATGTAATAACGGACGATTTTATAGATACGATAGAGTCAAGCGCAGGTCTTCACGATATAGGCAAAATAATGATACCCGACGAGATTTTGCTAAAAAGAGAGCCGATTTCGCCGGAGGAACGCGCTGTTATAAAGACTCACGCGGAAATCGGAGCGAAGACGCTGATTGACATATATGACGGAATCGAAAAAAACGATTTTATAAATATGGCAATCGATATCGCGTGGGGGCATCATGAGAATTGGGACGGCACGGGATATCCGAGAGGCTTGAAGGGAGAGGAGATACCGCTTTCGGCGCGCATAGTGAAGCTTGTAGATGTGTTTGACGCTATGATTAGCAGGCGCAGATACAAGGAGCCAATACCGCTTGAACAGGTGCTTGAATACATAAGCAGCAATGCGGGGAAAGTGTTTGACCCTGATATAGTGAGAGTTTTTCTTAAGATTTACCGCAATTTCAGTGGCGTGAAAAATTGACAGAAAAATGGTTATTTTATAGCAAAATATACCACTCATAAAAGAATCATCATCGTAAATAATAGGATTAAGATAAGCGGTAAAACGTTTGTCTTTGAAGATAGATATCAAAAAATATTATTTACGGAGGTGAGACTAATGGCATCGCAGAACAGATCAAACAGAGTAGAGGTTCCTGAGGCTAAGGCGGCAATGGATCGTTTTAAGACTGAGGTTGCGTCAGAGCTTGGCGTAAACTTAAAGGAAGGCTACAACGGCGACCTGACATCTAAAGAAGCCGGAAGCATCGGCGGCGAGATGGTAAGGCGTATGGTTAAGAGCTATGAGGAGTCTATTAAATAAGTGATGGACTTCTGAAAAAGAATAAAATAAAAAAGAAGCTGCGGACAATACATTATAATTGGCTGCGGCTTCTTTTTTAATAAAAATATTATTATTTTCAGGGAAAATAGTCTTTTTTTTTTGTGTCTGTTATGTTATAATATCAAAATGACTGTATACAAAAGTGATACATAGGTTTTATTTTTGTGTCAAGAATTTTCAGGTGTATCGGGAATGAGGAATGGAGGATAAAAATGAGTTTACAGGTAGAAAAACTTGAAGGAAATATGGCTAAGCTTACAATAGAGGTGGCTATAGAGGATTTTGAAAAGGCGGTAGACGAGGCTTTTCAGAGAAACAAGAATAAGCTGAGCGTACCGGGCTTTAGAAAGGGAAAAGTGCCGCGCAAGATGCTTGAGCAGATGTACGGCAAGGAGATTTTTTATGAAGATGCGGCAAATATAGCCATTCCGTCAGCGTATGCCAAGGCTGTTGACGAGTGCAGCGAGGATATAGTATCGCAGCCTGAGATTGATGTGGTACAGATTGAGGCGGGCAAGCCTTTTGTGTTTACCGCGCTGGTTGCCATAAAGCCGGAGGTGGAGCTTGGCAAGTATAAGGGCGTAGAGGTTGAAAAGGCTGATTTGACTGTCAGCGATGATGAGGTTGATAAGGCCATAGAAAGAGAAAGAGAGAACAACGCAAGAACCATATCGGTAGAAGACAGGGCTGTAAAGTCAGGCGATATGGTGACGCTTGATTTTGAAGGCTTTGTAGATGGTGTTGCGTTTGACGGCGGCAAGGGAGAGAATTACCCGCTTACTATAGGTTCCAATACATTTATTCCCGGTTTTGAGGATCAGCTTATCGGCGCTGAGATTGACAAGGAGACAGATGTAAATGTTACATTTCCGGAAGACTATCAGGCAGAGGAGCTTGCAGGCAAGCCTGCTGTATTCAAGTGCACGGTAAGGGAAATCAAGGAGAAGGAGCTGCCTGAGCTTGACGACGAGTTTGCAAGCGAGGTATCGGAGTTTGAGACGCTTGCGGAGTATAAGGAAGATGTAAAGAAGAATCTTGCCGAGAGAAAAGCTGAGGAAGCTAAGTATGAAAAAGAGGAAAAGGTCATTGACGCTATAATCGCGGAAGCGAAGATGGATATTCCGGAGCCTATGATAACTACGCAGCAGCGTCAGATGCTTGATGACTTCGCGCGTAGGATTCAGTCTCAGGGCATTTCGATTGACCAGTATTATCAGTTTACGGGCACTACCAAGGAGGCTATGCTCGAGCAGATAAAGCCGCAGGCTGAAAAGCGTATTAAATCAAGACTTGTACTTGAAGCAGTTGCCAAGGCAGAAGGCATAGAGGCAAGCGAGGATGAATACAATGAAGAACTGAACCAGATGGCTGAAAGCTCACGAATGAAGCTTGAAGACCTTAAGGACATGATGGGCGCTTATGAGGAGAAGGCTGTCAAGGAGGATATCCGCATAAGAAAGGCAATGGAATTTGCCGTTGAGCAGGCAGTAGAGAAATAACAGATAGTTTAGATAAGGATGGAGGAAAAAATATGAGTTTAGTACCATATGTCATTGAACAGACAAGTCGCGGAGAGCGTTCTTATGACATTTATTCAAGGCTTTTAAAAGAACGTATTATTTTCCTTGGTGAAGAAGTCAATGAGGTAACGGCAAGCTTGGTGGTAGCGCAGCTTTTGTTTTTGGAGGCGGAGGACCCTGATAAGGATATTCAGCTTTATATAAACAGCCCGGGCGGTTCTGTTACGGCGGGTATGGCTATTTATGACACGATGCGGTATATTAAGTGCGATGTGTCTACCATCTGTATAGGCATGGCGGCAAGCATGGGCGCGTTTTTGCTTGCGGGCGGTACTAAGGGCAAGCGCCTTGCGCTTCCCAATGCCGAGATTATGATACATCAGCCGCTTGGAGGAGCCCAGGGTCAGGCTACGGAGATTGAGATTGCGGCTAAGCATATTTTACAGACAAAGGAAAAGCTCAACAAAATTCTTGCGGAGAATTGCGGTCAGCCGTATGATGTAGTGGCGGCGGATACAGAGCGCGACAACTGGAAGACGGCTCAGGAGGCTTGCGAGTATGGACTGATAGACAGAGTTATTTCCGAGAGAGCAGAGCAGAAAGAAAGCAAATAAAAAGATGTTAAGTATTGATAAAAAGGGAGAAGAATGATGGCTGGAAAAAGCACTGATGGAAAGGTTAGGTGTTCCTTCTGCAATAAGACCCAGGACCAGGTAAGGAAGCTTATTGCAGGACCCGCGGGCGTTTATATTTGTGACGAATGCGTGGATATTTGTGCTGATATTATTGATGAAGAATATGAAGATGAGCAGATTGACGGCGATATTGACATAAATCTGCTTAAGCCTGCCGAGATAAAGGAATTTCTTGACGATTATGTTATCGGTCAGGAGGAGGCAAAGAAAGTCCTGTCTGTAGCAGTGTATAATCATTATAAGCGTGTCATGGCGGATAAGGATTTGGACGTAGAGCTCCAAAAGAGCAACATCATTATGATAGGACCTACAGGTTCGGGCAAAACTTATCTGGCGCAGACGCTCGCCAAGATTATCAATGTGCCGTTTGCGATAGCCGATGCTACTACTCTTACTGAGGCCGGTTATGTGGGCGAGGATGTTGAAAATATACTCTTGAAGCTTATACAGGCGGCGGATTACGACATTGAACGTGCGCAGTACGGCATTATTTATATTGATGAGATTGACAAGATTACAAAGAAAAGCGATAATGTTTCAATTACAAGAGACGTATCGGGCGAGGGTGTACAGCAGGCGCTTTTGAAGATTATCGAAGGCACGGTTGCAAGCGTGCCGCCCCAGGGGGGCAGGAAGCACCCTCATCAGGAGCTTATACAGATAGACACTACCAATATCCTGTTTATATGCGGCGGAGCGTTTGACGGGCTTGACAAGATTGTAGAGGCGAGACTTGACCGCAAATCAATAGGCTTTAACAAGGATATTGCGGAAAAGACGCAGAGGGATATAGGCGCCGTATTCAAGGAAGTAACGCCGCAGGATTTGACAAAGTATGGGTTAATTCCTGAGTTTGTGGGCAGGGTGCCTATCAATGTTTCACTTGAAGGTCTTGACAAGGAGGCGTTGATACGTATACTCAAAGAGCCCAAGAGTGCGCTCGTCAAGCAGTATCAAAAGCTGTTTGAATTTGACAATGTCAAGTTAAGCTTTGAGCCTGATGCCATAGAAGCTATCGCAGAGAAAGCGCTTGAACGCAAGACAGGTGCAAGGGGCTTACGCTCTATTTTGGAAAAAATAATGATGGACGTAATGTATGAAATTCCTTCTGATGAGACTATCGAGAGCTGCGTTATCACAAAAGAAGCAGTAGAAGGAACAAGTCAGCCTTTCGTAGTGCATCGCGAGGCAGTACGCACTGAGCGCGAGAAAAAGGCGAGATGACAGATTTTAAAGTAAAAACGCCGCCTTTTATGGGCGGCGTTTTTTGAAACTGATTGCTGGCGGCCGCATGGGCGGCATGGAGGAGTTGGATGAACGAGTTTGAATTACCGATGGTAGCACTTAGGGGTTTGACAGTGCTCCCACATATGATTATACATTTTGACCTAAGCCGTGATATATCTAAAAAAGCAGTGCAGCGCGCGCTAAACTTAAACGGTGAGATTTTTCTCGTGGTACAAAAAAATCAGGAAGCTGAGGTACCTGAAAAAGACGGACTTTACAGTATGGGTACTGTTGCCGCCGTAAAGCAGGTGACTTCAATTCCCAATAACATTGACCGGGTAATGGTTGAGGGCATTTCGCGTGCAAGGCTTTTGGAAGTAAAGGATAATGACGGCGAATATTTTAGCGCGGAGATAGAAAACGCCGATTTGGACGAGAGCGCATTGGAGCCTGACGAGGAGGAGGCGCTCAGACGTTCTCTGCAGGATGTGTTTACGACGTATGTGCGTTTTTATCCAAAGATTGGAAAGAGCATCAACAAATATTTTAATGACGACAGCAGCCTTTCGGTTTTAATAAATCAGATACTTATCAATACGCCGTTTTTATATGAGCAGAAGCAGCAGGTGTTTGAGATAGAGGATATAAAGACGCAGTGCGAGGAGCTTGTCGCGCTTATTATGAATGAGGCGCAGATAGCGGCGATACGCACGCAGCTTGCGGTAAAGCTCAAGGAAAAGATAGATAAAAATCAGCGGGATTATATTCTGCGTGAGCAGCTTGAATATATACGCGATGAGCTTGGCGGTGAGGACCAGTATTCGGATGTAGAGCATTTTGAAAAGGCGCTTGAAAAGCTGAAAGCGGACAGTGAAGTCAAGCAGAAGATAAAAAAAGAGATTGCGCGTTTTAAGACTGTGATGGGCGCAAGCTCGGAGAGCGCTGTTGAGCGCCTTTATATAGAAACGCTTTTGGAGATGCCGTGGAACAAGGTTTCCAAGGATTTAAACGATATTGGCAGAGCCGAGAAAATTTTGGAGCGCGACCATTACGGGCTTGAAAAGGTAAAGGAGAGAATTATAGAGTACCTCGCTGTCAGGAGCCTTACAAGCAAGGGCGAAGCGCCTATATTATGCCTTGTGGGACCGCCCGGCACGGGCAAGACGTCCATAGCGAAGTCAATCGCGGAGGCGCTCAATAAAAAATATGTGCGCATATGCCTTGGCGGAGTGAGGGACGAGGCAGAGATACGCGGGCATAGAAAAACATACGTCGGAGCCATGCCGGGGCGCATTGCGGCGGGACTGAGGCAGGCGGGCGTGAGCAATCCGCTTATGCTGCTCGATGAGATAGACAAGGTAAGCAGCGATTATAAAGGCGATACTTCGGCGGCATTGCTGGAGGTGCTCGACCCTGAGCAGAACTGTCGCTTTAGGGACCATTATGTGGAGATACCGATTGACCTGTCGAGGGTACTGTTTATCGCTACGGCAAATGACGCGGGGAAGATACCGCGCCCACTGCTTGACCGTATGGACATTATAGAGGTGGGCAGCTATACCGCCAATGAAAAGTTTCATATCGCCAAGCGCCATTTGCTCGGCAAGCAGCTTGAAAAAAACGGCCTGACACGTGAGCAGCTTGTGATAAGCGATAACGCGATTAAAGAGATTATAGCTAATTACACGAGAGAGGCAGGCGTGCGAAATCTTGAAAGGCGCCTCGGCGCCGTATGCCGCAAGGCAGCGCTGGAAATACTTAGGGATAAGGACAAGGCAGGCGCCGCAAAGGCTGAAAAGCCTGCAAAGCGCATAAGGGTAACGGGACAGAATATTGAAAAGTATCTTGGCAAGCCACGCTACAAAGTGGATATGGCGAATGAAACGGATGATGTGGGTATTGTCAGAGGCCTGGCGTGGACCAGCGTAGGTGGCGATACGCTGCAGATAGAGGTAAATATTATGCCAGGCAAGGGCGAGATTGAGCTTACGGGTCAGATGGGTGACGTCATGAAAGAGTCCGCCAAGACCGGCATAAGCTACATCCGTTCGATAGCATCCGATTACGGGATAAAGCCGAAGTTTTTCAAGGAAAATGATTTCCATATACATATTCCGGAGGGAGCAGTGCCAAAGGATGGACCATCCGCGGGCATAACGATGGCCACGGCGCTTTTGTCGGCTATTACCAATACGCCCGTGAAAGCAAAGGTAGCGATGACGGGCGAGATTACGCTCAGGGGCAGGGTGCTGCCGATAGGCGGCCTAAAGGAGAAGCTGATTGCCGCAAAGACGGCGGGCATCCTTACTGTGCTCGTGCCAAAGGAAAACGAGAAAGACGTGGCGGAGATTTCAGGCGAGATAAAATCCGGGCTTGAGATATGTTTTGTGGAAAGCATGGACGAGGTGACAAAGCTGGCATTCAGCCGCGAACCGCAGACCGCCAAAAAAGAATAGACGCGGCTAACTAGTGAACAGTGCGGAAATGAGGAAAATATGGTAATAAAAAACGTAAATCTTGAGACGGTCATCGGAGTGACGAGCAAAATCCCGCAAAACAAGCTGCCGGAGGTGGCTTTTGCGGGAAAGAGCAATGTCGGCAAGTCATCCCTGATAAACGCGCTCATGAACAGAAAATCGCTCGCGCGGACAAGCGCGCAGCCCGGAAAGACGCAGACGATTAATTTTTACAATATAAACAATGAACTTTATTTCGTGGATTTGCCGGGATACGGTTATGCGAAAGCCGGCAAGGAGGAGAAATTAAAGTGGGGTAAGATGGTAGAAAAATACCTGCACCAGTCAAAGGTATTAAGCGCTGTATTTCTTCTTGTGGATATAAGGCATGAGCCGGCGGAAAATGACAGGATGATGTACGAGTGGATAAAGGCAAACGGCTATACGCCTATAGTGATTGCGACAAAGGCGGACAAAATCAAGAAAAGCCAGATGTCAAAGCACATAAGCATGCTGCGCCTTGGACTTGGTATACCTGCTGACGGCGTGCTCATTCCTTTTTCGTCAATGACAAAGCAGGGGCGCGAGGAGATTTACGGGCTGATAGAGGGAGTTATAAAGCAGCATGAAGAAAGGTAATAACAACATTAAGCTGATAGTGAATTTGATGATTTCACTTATTATACTGCTATTTGTGATATTTGTGGTTCCTAGGATTATTATCTTTTTTATGCCATTTATAATAGGATGGCTGATTTCGTGTGTCGCCAATCCGATTGTGGTATTTTTGGAGCATAAGATAAAGATTAGGCGTAAAATCGGGACCGTGCTTGTAATAGTCGGCAGCATTGCGGCAGTTATCGGAGTGGGTTATTCTGTGCTTGTGATACTTGTCAGGCAGATTTATGGTTTTGTCATGGATATGCCGCAGATGTGGAGTGCTTTGCTTGTCGATTTGGAACATTTTGCCAATTCGGCTAATCAGTATGTCGGAAATGTGTCGCCGAAATTTACGCAGATGCTCGCCAATCTGGAAAATATCATAGGCGATATGATAAGCGAACTGCCGGGAAGCGTTGATTTTGGCGAAATGGGCTCAATGGTCGGCAGCATTGCCAATGTAGTCATTGCAATTATCATGTGCGTGCTGTCGGCATATTTTTTCATTGCGGACAGAGAGTGGTGTGGCAGGTTTTTTGACCGCTATATACCGCATGCGCTCAGAAAAAAATATGATGTGTTTTATACAAGCATTAAGCAGGCTGTGGGAGGATATTTCAAGGCGCAGCTTAGAATTGAGATATGGATTTATATTCTGCTGTTGTTTGGTCTTACTGTGTTGAAGGTAAGGTATTCGTTTGTCATAGCGCTGCTTATAGCTGTCCTGGACTTTCTGCCTGTGTTTGGCAGCGGCGCTGTGCTTGCGCCGTGGGCTGTGATATCATTGCTTGGCGGCAATTATATAAGAGCGGCGGGAATGGTGGTAATATGGGGCATAAGCCAGCTTGTGCGTCAGCTTATACAGCCAAAGATAATGGGCGATTCTATTGGCATGGAGCCAGTGCCCACGCTATTTTTGCTTTTTATCGGCTATAAATTTGCGGGAGTGGGCGGTATGCTTGTCGCTGTGCCGATAGGCATTATCATAGTGAATATGAATGAGGCGGGATTTTTTGATACGCCTAAGTACAGTCTGAAAATACTTATCGCAAATATCAATAGTTTCAGGCGGCTTAATGAAGATGATATGCGTGCGATTAATGAAGAAAACGAAAATGACTATGACGGGGAAAAAAAGGCATAGGCGGCATGGGAGATTAATATGCGCAATTTTAAAATAATTCTTCAGTATGAAGGGACGCGGTATCAGGGCTGGCAGCGGCAGGACAGTACGGAGAATACCATACAGGGAAAACTAGAGCGTCTGCTTGGCAAAATGACAGGGAAGGACTATGTGCAGGTAGACGGTTCAGGGCGTACGGACGCAGGCGTGCATGCGCGCGGGCAGGTCGCAAATTTTAAGCTTGATACGGATATGTCTGCCGAGGAGATTATGAATTATATTAATCAATATCTGCCGGAGGACATAGGCGTTATATCGATAGAGGAAGTCTGTGAGCGTTTTCATAGCAGACTGAATGCCAAGGGCAAAACTTATGTGTACCGTATCTGGAATTCATCGATTCCATGTGTATTTGAGCGGCGGTATGTATATGAGATTGTCTTGCCGCTTGATGTGGAGAGGATGAGGACGGCTGCGCAGTATTTTGTTGGTAAGCATGATTTCAAGGCGTTTACGTCAATGAAGAAAAGCAAAAAGTCAACATTTAGGACGATTGATGCCATTGATATAGAGCGCAGCGGGCAGGAGGTAGTGATTACTTACAGCGGTGACGGCTTTTTGTACCATATGGTGCGGATTATGACTGGAACGCTTATTGAGGTCGGACTGGGCGAAAGGGAAGCGGAGAATATCGTGAAGCTGCTTGAAAACGGCGTGCGCGAGGATGCAGGCACGCTTGTGCCGGCAAAGGGGCTTTGCCTTATGGAAGTGAGATACTGATTTTGTGATAGCGTTTTGCAAACGTCTAAATTGCAAGGAGGATAAAGGAAAATTATGAAATGTAAGTATTGTGGGAAAAATATCGAAGATGGGGCGCCGTTTTGTGCTTACTGCGGAAATATGCAAAATCCGCAAGTCCCCGTCCAGAACGAGGGAACACCTAACAAAAATAAAGGCGCAAATATAGCACTTGGAATTGTGGTAGTAATTTTGGCTTTGGCAGTCTGCGCGGGAGCGGTTACGGCAGCGGTTGCATATCGAAAAACCAAGAATTTTAGAGGATATGTGGCATCTTATGAAGAAAAGCAAAATGAGTTTTGGTCTCTTGCGGGGCATGATGATGAGTATGCGGAGTATCTCGACGAGGCTAATAGTCTTGCGGATAAGTACAAATTTTGGGCATATGAGGAGCAGCGCGAAAAGATGGAAGCGCTGTGTGATGAGATTTCTGACTTAAATGATTCTATAGCCGAATACAGAGAAGCATATGATAAGACTATAGAAGAAATGGAAAGCGACGGCAAGTATTACTTTGGAGACTATGCTGATGACTATGAGGAGGCAAAAGAGGAATGCCTTGATGCGATGAAGGACTTTGACGAGCGCAAAAGTAAAAAGAATACCGAGGCGCTGGAGGAGCTCGCAGAAGAAATCAAGGATTATAATGTCAGCGAAGGAGAGAAGATGCAGGATGAGGCAAATTCTGCAACTAGCGCATACGATTTCCTTTCGTGCGAGAGATATTTGATTAATGATGCTAAAAATAAGATTACTGAGGCATATGAGGCTGGCAATTATGCGGATGAGAGAGCGCAGTATGAAAATTTTTGCGAACAGGTTTCGCATTTTACCGAATCTGCGAGCCGTGTCATAAGTGCGTATTCTCAGGTAGATGTTTCCGACAACAATTTGGTGCGGGTATACTTTAATTATGATGATGACGAAAATTGGAACACTGATGATTTTGTGGTGTATGAGCTGAAAGAGGGAACCGATTTTTGGCAGGCGTGCCAGCTGTCCAATATTGAGCAGATTAAAGGGCATATGACTATGGATATTGTGGCGGATATAAGCGACAGTATGGAATATCAGTTTGATGATATGAAAAACAGTGTAGTCAGCTTTACGAACAGTACGACTTCCGATACATATTTGGGACTATCGACAATAGGTTCGGTATACACACGTGAGCAGGAATTTACTCAGGACAAAAATATTATAAGAAATTCAGTAAATTCGCTTGAGTGCTATGGGCTTACAAGTCTTTATCAGTCATTGTATTCATCGGTCTTATATACAGCCACGGCATCAGGTTCAAGGTGTGTGGTCGCGTTTACCGATGGTATGAATGTGCCGTACGGTACTGGTTATGATTATGACATTGAGGATGTTATAGATGTCTCGCTGACATATCAAATTCCCATTTACGTTATCGGTGTCGGGAATAGTATCGACAGTAACGCATTGAGAGAGATTGCCGACAGGACAGGGGGCTTTTACAGATATGTTTCATGGGCATCTGATTTAGACAGTATTTATCAGGAGATATATGCGCGTCAGCAGAAGACATACCAGTTGACGTATACGAGCAGTCTGCCAAACAATGCCAATCGCCAGATTTATGTATATGGCGACAATATAAACGGAAATGTACAGGTTAGGCTAGAGCAGGATGTCGAAGCGGAAATACTTTCAAATGCGTATTCGGATTCGGCGGAGAGGAATTTGGCGGCAAATGACCTTGCGGAGTATTATACAGACGAGCTTTATCTGTCGCAGCTTGACTTGCATAAAATTACTGATGTAAAGGAAATACAGAAGATTATCAATATTTATTTTGCCAAAAACGGGCTTGAATTTGGCAATGAAGATGTCTTAAATGAGATGATTAGCTTGGGCGTTATTTCGCAAAACGGTACACGTAGTGCTGACGAAGCGCTCAAAAGTATAATGAGTAATCCGACGCTTTACAGAAATTATATGGCGCTTTACAATTATCGCTATGAGTTATTTTACAATATGGGATATGATGTGTATTTTAATGAGGGAATTAAGGACAAGGACAGCTTTGTAAATAGGATATGCGCGATAATAAATGAGACGAATACAAGCAGATTTATGGATATCAGGAAAGTTTATTCTGCATTGGTTCGTTAAGAGAGATTAAGCGGTTAGAGGATTATAGAAATGAAAAAAAGATATGTGATTTTATGTATATCGGCAGCGCTTTTTGTGATTTGTGCGATTGCGGCGTTTTTATCGTATATGAAAGATAAGAACAGAGAAATGGCCGTTGCATCGAGAATTGAGTTTGCGGATTATGATGACGAGGGAGTTATAAAGAAACTTATCGATGAGGGAAAAGCCGATGCATCCGCGCTCATTGAGACGCAGGCAGCAGAGAGTGAGACAGTCAATGCAGAGAGCGATTATGCAGAAGAAAAGAAGCTGCTTGTAGTGATTGACGCAGGTCATCAAAGCAAGGCGGACAGCGATAAAGAGCCAATAGGTCCCGGCGCGACAGAGATGAAAGATAAGGTAAGCGGAGGAACAAAGGGCGATGCAAGTGGTCTGGCTGAGTTTGAATTAAATCTGATGGTAGCTTTAAAGCTACAGACAGAATTGGAGCAGAGAGGCTATGATGTAATCATGGTGCGCACTGAAAATGATGTTAGCATAAGCAACAGCGAAAGAGCGGCAATCGCAAATGAAGCGGGTGCGGACGCATTTATCAGGATTCACGCGAACGGTTCGACCAATTCATCCGCTAACGGTGCAATGACGATATGTCAGACTTCTTCAAATCCGTATAACGCAAGTCTGTATGACAAAAGCTATGCGCTTTCGTCGGCCGTTTTAGATGCGCTTGTCGATGCTACGGGCTGTAGGAAAGAATATGTCTGGGAGACAGATACCATGAGCGGAATCAACTGGTGCCAGACACCGGTAACAATCGTGGAGATGGGTTATATGACGAATCCTGATGAGGATATGCTTATGGCGACTGACGAATATCAATGGAAAATCGTCGAGGGAATAGCAAACGGAATAGACACGTATTTTTCCGAATTGACTTAAAATGGCATGAGCGTTATAATAAATTTTAACGAGGGGTTTGTATGGTGGTGCCGTAGGAATTTAAAGGAGGTAATGTTGTTATGGCAAAGACGTTGGTGGCGTATTTTTCCGCGAGCGGAGTGACAGCCAAGCTTGCGGGGGAGCTGGTTAAGACAATTAAGGCTGATTTGTATGAGATTACTCCCGCCCAGAAATATACGAGAGAGGATTTGGATTGGAATAACAAAAACAGCCGAAGTTCAGTGGAGATGACAAATCCTGATTCAAGACCTGAGCTTGGCGGAGAGCCGATTGATATATCGCAGTATGATGCTATATACTTGGGATTTCCGATATGGTGGGGTGTAGCTCCGCATATTGTGAATACATTTCTTGAAAAATATGATTTCAGCGGCAAGACAATTATTCCTTTTGCGACATCAGGCGGGAGCGGCATAGGCGATGCGGCAGAGCATTTGAAGCCGTCAGCGCCCGGCGCCAAGATAAGAGAGGGCAAACGTCTTGGCGGTATGGAAGACATGGAAGCGCTCAAGGTCTGGACAGACGGAATAGAGATTTAGAGGATAGCTCCTGCAGTTTTATTTTATGTAAAGCTGCGGGAGTTTTTTTTGTTAAAAGCCGCATATTTTATAAAAGAAAGTATAAAAAACGTGCGGTGGCGCAAAATATTTGCATATGGACGAATGATTTTTGCTATGATATTCGGGTGTTTTGAAAAAATTTAAAAAAATTAGCACTCAACACTTGACAGTGCTAACAATAAGTGTTATATTACAACTAGAACAAATAAAACAGGACAGACAAAAAAGAAAGCCTGTCCACCTTATATCAATGAAAGGAGTAATGACTTATGTTAAGACCTAGTATTTTTGGAGAGGATTTATTTGATGAGATGATGAATTTCCCGTTTGACAATGACTTTTTTGGCAGACGCGGGGGGATGTTCGGTAAGAATGTTGACAATATAATGAAAACCGACATACGGGAAACGGATAACAGCTATGAGCTGGATATAGACCTGCCGGGCTATAATAAGGAGGATATAAACGCACAATTAAAGAACGGCTACCTCACAATTTCAGCCTCAAGAAACGTGAACAACGACGAGAAAGACGACAAGACAGGGAAATATATCCGCCGCGAGAGATATGTCGGCAGCATGAGCAGAAGCTTTTATGTAGGCGAGGGCGTTACGCAGGAGGACATACATGCTAAGTTTGAGAGCGGTATATTGAAGCTCACTGTTCCCAAGAAAGACGCCAAGGCAATTGAACAGAGCAACTATATAGCAATTGAGGGATAACGACTGAATAAAAACCAAAAACCCGACGGCAGCGATAACCGTCGGGTTTTTAAGCTTGTAAAAGCTTTATGCGTATGCTATAATAAATGCGATTTCAGACAAAAACGCACACAATAAAATTTTGCACAATATAAATATAAATACACTCGCACGAAAAATGTAATGGCAGTGTCTTGATATGGGAGAATTGAAATGGAGAAAGAGGAGCTTGTGTTTCACAAAATTTCACTGGCGGACAAGGACTGGATTGATGAAAAATTAAAGGATGACGACTATGCCGCCTGCGAATACACTTTTGCGAATAATTTCATATGGCGCAAGGTTTATCAGGCGGAGGTCGGGCAGGCGTACGGGTGCGGAGTTTTCAGATACCAGAACAACGGCAGACGCCAATATTCATATCCGTTTGGCAGCGGCGATAAAAAAGCAGTCATAAAGCTGCTTATGCAAAAATGCGCAGACGAGGGTGTTCTGCTTAGTCTATATCCGATTATGGAAAAAGGGCGTGATGAGCTGCTGAAAAATTTCCCGGGTGAATTTCTGGTGGACACAAACCGGGACAACTGGGACTATGTTTATACCGTGGAAAAGCTGACAAGCCTAAAAGGGCATAAGCTGCACGGCAAGCGCAATCATATAGCGCGGTTTATGGATGACAATGATTGGAGTTATGATAAGCTTACCGCAGATGACATAGACGAGTGCCGCAAAATGGCGCAGGAATGGATAGGGCACCGTGAGGAAAAGTGGAATTCCGCGATGGATAAGGAAATCGCCGTGCTGGGCGAGGCACTCAAAAATTTTGATGCGTTGGGACTTATAGGAGGAGTGCTGCGCAAAAAGGGTGAGATAGTGGCATTTACTGTGGGCGAGCGATTAAACAGCGATACGTTGGTGGTGCATTTTGAGAAAGCTTTCCCGGAGCTGCAGGGTGCGTATCCTATGATAAACCAGCAGTTTGTAATAAACGAGGGCAGGCAGTACACATATGTAAATCGTGAGGACGATACAGGCGATTTGGGGCTTAGAAAGGCAAAGCTTTCATATGTTCCCGATATTTTGCTGAAGAAGTATGACGCTGTGCAGAGCCGTGTCGTCTATGCAAATAAAGCGGATTTTGATAGCATACGCGAAATGTGGCAGACCTGCTTTGGCGACAGCAGAGAGTATATTGACAATTATCTGCGGAAACGCTTTACCGATGAAAATATGCTTGTGATTTATGCCGACAAAAAGCCTGTGGCTATGGCGAGCTTTCTGCCTATATTGCTTACTGTAAAGGGTGAAAAGAAAAAGGCGAGGTATCTATATGCCGTGGCGACACTTCCGGAGTATAGAAGAAAGGGCCTTGTGACAAGCATCATAAGGTTTGGCGCGGAGAAATACGGCGTGCCGCTTGTGCTGTGTCCCGAGAGTGAAGAACTGAAGAAATATTATAGTGAAATCGGTTTTAGGGAGGCGTTTATAAAATCCGACTGTTGCAAAAATATGACACATGTGTCGGAAAATATAGAGAACAAAGAGATACAGGCACGGGAGAAAAATCCGAGTGCGGAGGGCGCACAAGATGAGCGACTAGGAGAGTGGCAGGTAAGCGAGCCGTCCGCCGAAACCTACAAAAAGCTCCGCGACAGCTATTTTGAGCAGGAGTGCTATGTCGAGTGGGATGCGGAGGCGGTCGGCTACGCTATTGATGAGAACCGCATATGCTGTGGCAGGACACTTATGCTTTCTTCCGAAAGGGCAGATGAAGTTATGCCGGAACAGAGACTTTTGATGTACAGGCGAGTGGCAGAGCGGAAAGAGCTTTGCATTGTCGAGACGACGCTTGAAACAAAACAGCTTGACGGGATTATTCCTGAGTTGTTGAAAAAGACAAATTGTGACAGATGTGTCATAAATCACATGGACAGCATGATACTGCTTCCGCAGGGGGAGGAATGGAGCTGTGAGAGCGGGTATCTGGGGCTGACGCTGGGATAGCGCGCGTAAAATTCTCGTTGCCAATAACTGGCATGTATGCTATACTATAGATGTTAGGTGTATTTACCGATTGGGTCAAATAGAGATGGTGATAGGAGGGTATACAAGTGAGATTAGTTACACGTTCGGATTTTGACGGTTTGGCGTGCGGAGCGCTTTTGCTTGAGGCTGGTATTATTGACAGCTGGAAGTTTGCGCATCCAAAGGACCTTCAGGATGGCTTGGTTGAGATAAATGAGAATGACTGTCTGGCAAACGTGCCGTTTGTTGAGGGGTGCGGATTATGGTTTGACCATCATTCAAGCGAGTTTGAGAGAAATCAGCTTGAGGGCAAATACAAGGGCGAGAGCCGCATTACTCCGTCGTGCGCGCGAATTATTTATGAGTATTATGGCGGGCGTGAGCGTTTCCCTCAATTTGATGATATGATGGAGGCGGTAGACAAGGTAGATTCAGGCAATCTTACAATAGATGAAGTTATGAATCCGCAGGGCTGGATTTTGGTTGGCTTTTTGATGGACCCAAGGACGGGGCTAGGGCGCTGGAGGCAGTTTTCTATTTCCAATTATCAGCTTATGGAAAAACTTATGCATTGCTGCCGCACTATGAGCACGTCGGAGATTTTGGAGCTGCCGGACGTCAAGGAACGTATAGAAGTATACAATGAGCAGACAGAGAAGTTTAAAAAGATGGTGACAGAGCACACGAGAGTTGAGGGAAATGTCATTATCAGCGATTTGAGAGGGGTAGACCCTATATATACAGGCAATCGCTTTATGATTTACAGCATGTACCCGGAGCAGAATATCTCCGCATGGATAGTGAGCGGGCGCGGTGGCATGGGGTGTTCCGCGGCAGTCGGTTACAGCATTTTAAATAAGACGTCCGATGTAAATGTCGGAAGTCTGATGCTTAAATACCACGGAGGCGGACACAAAAAGGTCGGTACGTGCCAGTTTAACGACGAACAGATGCCTACAGAACTGCCAAAGATGCTTGCCGAGCTTTGCGAGCTGGCGAATAAATAAAACAGGCAAAAATTTTTACATATAAAAAGCACGGTGGATTTTATCGTGCTTTTTTACTTGTAGGTATGATGAGGAAGTGCGTCGTGGTGTGATGTGCAGTTTGGGGCGAAATCGCTTGCAAGTGCTTACAAGAGGCACTTTTTGCATTGAAAATGTAAATATATTATGGTAAAATTAAGAAAATAATTAAAAAGGCTTGTGCGTAGGCTGGCAGGGATGTATGCAGCCTTATGCAAAAGGGGCGTAGAAATGAGGTAGTTATGAAATATAAGCTTTTACTGACAGGAAAAAATAATACGATTATGGATGATTTTTTTTCGCATCTGAATGACGGTTTTGATTCCGTTTCGACATCGCTTAGGTGGGAGGACATTATGAACCACGTAAGACTGATGAAACCGGATGCCTTTTGCTACTGTGTCGGGAATGAGGTAAAGGAGAACGCGGAACGCACGACAAATATAAAGGCGAAGCTTGAGCCATATAATATTCCCTTTATCGTAATGGGTACGGAAACTAACTGCAGCGCATTTTTTAAGATGGCTGCCTGCTCGGTAGACTTTACATTGCGATATCCTATGAAGGTGTCTGATGTAAGGGATAAGCTTACCAAGTTCCTTGACGACTGGTACAAGGAGGAGCGTGAGCGGCGTGAGGCTGAGGCGGCGGAGAGAGCTAAGGCGGCGGAAAAGACGATTGAAGATGCAAAGGCGCTGGACCTTGAGATAGAGCAGGCGCTTTTGGGCATTGATAATATAAAGAGCGGTGCCGAGCCCGCAGCGTCAAGGCGTAAGCATGTTATGATAGTGGATGACGATTCGGCAATGCTTAAAACAATCAAGGAGCAGCTGCATGATAAATATGATGTGGCTACGGCGCTTAGCGGCAAGATTGCGCTTAAATTTTTGGAGAAGAAAACTACAGACCTTATTCTGCTTGACTACGAGATGCCGGCGGAAAAAGGTCCCGAGATTTTGGAGAAACTGAGGGCTAATCCCGCGACAAAGGATATACCTGTTATTTTCCTTACGGGTGTTACCGAGAGGGAGAAGATAACGCAGGTGTTAAGCATGCGCCCGCAGGGGTATCTGGTTAAGCCTGTCGAGCATGATAAGCTTATGGCGATTATAGAAAAGACTTTGGCATAAAACATTTTTCGCGAATGATTTAGGTGCATGCTGAAATAAAAAATGGGATTTAGCCAAGTGCGGGCATTTTCCGTTGGAATAAACATGACATTGTGGGGGCATGGGTATGGATTTCGATAGGGGACTTACTCTTGTTGATTTTATTAGTCAGGAGAGGTTGGAGATTTTTGAGGAGGCGGTTGCCGAGTTTACGGGCATGGCGACGATTATAACCGATGCCGACGGCAAGCCTGTCACTAAGGGCTCAAATTTTACGGACTTTTGCATGAAATATACGCGTAAGACTGAGATCGGGGGAAAGCGTTGCGAGTGGTGTGACAAATTCGGAGCGGAGCAGACGCGGGAAAATAACTACGCGACCACGTATATATGCCATGCAGGGCTTACTGATTTTGCGGCACCGATACTTGTAAACGATAACCATGTCGGCTGCATCATAGGCGGGCAGGTGCTTACAAAGGAGCCTGACTACGACAGAATTAGGAAAGTGGCTATGGAGATAGGCGTCGATCCTGACGAGTATGTCGAGGCTGTAAAAAAGGTCAAGATTCTGCCGAGGCGTATAATAGTAAAGGCGTCGGAGTTTCTGTTTAAGATGTCATATATACTTTCGGATATGGCATACGGAAATTACCAGATGATGATTGCAAACGAGGAGATTGAGAAAGCGAGCAAGACAAAGTCGGATTTCCTTGCGAATATGAGCCATGAGATACGCACGCCCATGAACGCTGTGATTGGCATGGCGGAAATGGCGCTGAGGGAGGATTTGCCGCCCGCGGCGCGCGACTACATACATCAGATTAAGTCGTCAGGGCGCGAGCTTCTGACTATTATAAATGACATTCTCGACTTTTCAAAGATAGAGTCCGGCAAGATGGACATTATTCCCGTGGAATATGAGTCCATGTCCATTATAAATGATGTGGTGAATATCATTATGACGCGTCTTAGGAAAAAAGACGTTGAGCTTATTCTGGATTTGGAGCCGTCTATCCCCAAGACGCTGTATGGCGATAATATTCGTATTAAGCAGGTGCTGATAAATATCGCGAATAATGCCGCTAAATTCACAAACGAGGGCAAGATTACCATACGTTTTGGATATGAGATAAAATCTGATGATGAGATAATGATGAACATATCGGTAGCCGATACAGGCATCGGCATTAAGCCGCAGGATTTGGATAAGCTTTTCAAGTCATTCCAGCAAGTGGACAGCAAGAGAAACCGCAATGTCGAGGGCACGGGCTTAGGGCTTGCGATTTCAAAAAATCTGCTGTCGCTTATGGGCGGCGATATAAAGGTGGAAAGCGTGTACGGAGAGGGAAGCACGTTTTCATTTTCATTCCCGCAGAAGGTGGTAGACGCGGCGCCCAGCATTGAGGTTGCTGACGCGGATAAAAAGCATGTCGCGGCAATCTTTGAAAACGAGTTTATGCGCGCCCAGCTTGCCGCTGACTGCGAAAAGCTTGGAGTAACATACACTGAATCAATGACTCCTGACGAATTTTTGGAGAGTGAGGCAGGATGCATTGAGAAGGAGCATTTTATTCTTATTGAAAAGCGCCTGTTTAACGCTGACTGGGAAAATTTCGTGAGGGGCAATAAAAATGTCAAGGCAGTGGTTGTGGAGGACTTTTTTGACACTGACAAGTATGACATACCAAACCTCATGGTTATGAAAAAGCCGATTTATGCGCTCAATCTTGCCATACTTCTGAAGGGGAAGGATTTTCACTATAGCCAGGACGAAGATTCGGAGAAGGATTTTGACTTTATTGCGCCCGACGCTGATGTGCTTATCGTGGACGATAATGCGGTCAACCTGACTATTGCCGAGGGGCTTTTAAAACCGCTGCAGATGAAGGTGCAGACGGCGCTCAGCGGCAAGGAAGCGATAGAAAAGATAGAAACATATCATTTTGATTTGATTTTCATGGATCACATGATGCCAGAGATGGATGGTGTGGAAACCACGCGTGTTATCAGGCGTTTCCATACCAACTATAATGAAGTGCCCATTATCGCGCTTACGGCGAATGCCGTCGGCGGCACAAAGGATATGTTTCTGAGCGAGGGCATGAATGATTTCGTGTCAAAGCCTATAGAGCTGCGCACGATTATCGCTAAGGTAAAGCAGTGGCTGCCCGTGGAAAAAATCAAGCGCGTCGAGGGCAGCGTGATAAATGCTGAGGAGGCTGACGAGGATATTGTAATAGGCGATTTGGACACAAAGCTTGCCATATCAATGCTTGGCAGCAAGGAGCTGTTTTGGTCTATATTGGAAACTTATTATAAGGCTATTGAAAAGAGGGCGTCGCTTATAAAGGAGCTTTTGGAAAAGGAGGACTGGGCAAGGTACACCATCGAGGTACATTCGCTCAAAAGCTTTTCAAAGCAGGTGGGCGCAATGGAGCTTGCGGAGGCGGCGGCAAAGCTTGAACAGGCGGGAAACGCGCGCGATACCGTGACAATGCGCGGTGATACCGACGCTATGCTGGCGTATTACAAGGGATATATTTCGATATTGGAGCCGTTCTTTAAGAAAGATGACGAGGAGGCGGCGGATAAGCCTGAGATAACGAACGACCTTTTGAATGATTTCTTTGTGCGCATGAGCGAGGCTGTGGACAATCTCGATATGGACAGCATGGAGGAGATTGCAAAGGAGATGAGGCAGTACCGCTATGAGGGCATGAACAAAGAAATGTTTGACAAGCTTATCGAGGCGATAGATGGAATGGACACTGACGCGTGCGAGGAGCTGATTGTGGAGTGGGGGAGTATGCTGTAAGGGGACTTTCGATACGTGAAAGACATTAGTTGCTGTAAATCGCCATATGGGGGGCGGTAGGACGGAGGATTAAGATGAAGAAAAGAATTTACAAAATGATAGCGGTAATGATGGCAATAGTTTCGCTTTGCTCGATTACGGTATGCGCAAAGGGAAATCCAGAGGCAGACATTCTCAATGCGGCGATAATCACGCCGACGGATGCGCCGTCTGGGTCGCAGCCTATGAATGAGATGATAAATTATTTGCTGTCGCAGATAACCACCCCTGAAATGACTACATATGACAAGGCAAAAGCGTGTTATGATTGGCTGATAATGTATATGCAGTACGGATTGCCCGAAGTTGATATCGTATATAGTCTGAGCGCTAATATTTCGGCATTTGCGAATTTAAACGATTGTATCGGATATGCATCGCTTATGACCGCAACAGGGACATGCAGTGAGTATTCCCTGATATATTCATATATGTTAAAGGCAATCGGATTGGACAGCTATCTTGCACAAGGAATGACGCATAAAGCCGATGGCGGATATACAGGTCATGTCTGGGTTATGGCAAATATCGGCGGCGTGGAATATGTTTTTGACCCGCAGGTGGAAGACAACATAGCTAAGGGCGGCGCGATAGGCGACTACCGTTTTTGCAAGACATACGCGCAATTGCCTGACAAGTACATAATATATGATGAGCAGACGGGAACATTTTATCCCGCCAATTCTTGAAAGCTGCGTTTGGAAGATATAATAGTTTCATAGAATAGTTTATTAAAAGGTGTTCATTTTGGACGCCTTTTATGCTATCATAGAAAAAAGCAGGCAAAGGGGGCAAGAATGTGGCAAGGACTGTAGGCATAGGCATTCAGGATTTTGAGACAATCATAACAAATGATTATTTTTATATAGATAAGACGCACTTTATAAAGGAGTGGTGGGAGAGCGGCGACAGTGTAACGCTTATCACGCGTCCGCGCCGTTTCGGGAAGACGCTCACGATAAGCATGCTTGAAAAGTTTTTTTCTGTGAAATATGCGGGCAGGGGTGATTTGTTTGAGAAACTGTCTGTGTGGCAGGAGGAGAAGTACCGCAAGTTGCAGGGGACGTATCCTGTGATAAGTTTGAGTTTTGCGAATATAAAGGAGACGGATTACAAGGCGACGAGGGAAAAGATATGCCTGCTTTTGTCAAAGCTCTATTCGCAGTATGAGTTTCTGACGGAGGGGGACACGCTTACAGAGGGAGAAAAGAAATATTTTAAAAGCGTATCGCCTGATATGGACAATACTATAGCGACTATGGCGATTTACCAGCTTTCGGATTTTTTGCATAGGTATTATGGCAAAAAAGTAATTGTGTTGCTTGATGAGTATGATACGCCTATGCAGGAGGCGTATGTCAGGGGATACTGGGACGAGATGGCGGCGTTTACGAGGAGTCTGTTTAACTCAGCATTTAAGACAAATCCGTGGCTGGAGCGTGGCTTAATGACAGGTATAACGCGGGTTAGCAAAGAGTCAATTTTTTCGGATTTGAACAATTTGGAAGTAGTGACTACGACTACAAATAAGTATGAGGCAGTTTTCGGCTTTACCGAGGCGGAGGTATTTGCCGCTATGGACGAATACGGCATAACGAATAAGGACAAGGTAAAGGCGTGGTATGACGGTTTTAATTTTGGAAGTGTGACAGATATATATAATCCGTGGTCAATCTTGAAATTTTTAAGCCATGGCAAATTTGAGGCGTACTGGGCAAACACAAGCTCAAACAGCCTTATCAACAAGCTTATCCGCGAGGGCGGCTCGGATGTCAAGAAAAAATTTGAAGGTCTTCTGAATGGGGAGCCTGTCGTGAGCAATATTGATGAACAGATTGTGTACAATCAGCTTGACGTAAGACCGAACGCGATATGGAGTCTGCTGCTGGCGAGCGGATATTTAAAGGTACAGCGGCTAAAGACATATGACGACATAGACTGGCTGGGCGGGGCAAAGCCCGAGTATGAGCTTGTGCTGACGAATTTTGAAGTGCGCCTTATGTTTGAAACAATGATTTTGGACTGGTTTGGCGTAGTTGAGTCGGATTACAATGATTTCGTCAAAGCGCTACTGTCAGGCGATATAAAAGCAATGAACGAATATATGAACCGCGTATCGAGCGAGGTTTTCAGCTATTTTGACACAGGAAGGAGAAAGTCCGGTAAGGCTGAGCCCGAGCGTTTTTACCATGGCTTTGTGTTGGGTTTGCTGGTAGAGCTGAGGGGAAGATACCGCCTTACTTCAAACAGGGAGAGCGGTTTCGGCAGGTATGACGTAATGCTTGAACCTCTTAACAAAGACGACAACGCGATTATTCTGGAGTTTAAAGTGCGTGACGCTGACGACGAACAGACGCTTGCCGATACGGTAAATGAGGCATTAAAGCAGATAGATGAGAGGCAGTATTCGCAGACGTTGATTGATAATGGCATAAGTATAGGGAAAATCAAAAAGTATGGTTTTGCATTTGAGGGAAAAAAAGTACTAATCGGCGGAAGTGCGAAGCGGGATTGATATGTTTTTAATCAATGGAAAATCTTTAAGTCGGGTGGTTAAAAAGAAAATAACCAAGTAGTAGAAAAAAGCGCACAAGGGGGACAGAAATGTGGCAAGGACTGTAGGCATAGGGATTCAGGATTTTGAGACAATCATAACAAATAACTACTTTTATATAGACAAGACGCACTTCATAAAGGAGTGGTGGGAGAGCGGCGACAGCGTGACGCTTATCACGCGTCCGCGCCGTTTCGGGAAGACGCTCACGATAAGCATGCTTGAAAAGTTTTTTTCAGTGAAGTATGCGGGCAGGGGGGATTTGTTTGAGAAGCTGTCTGTGTGGCAGGAGGAAAAATACCGTAATCTGCAGGGGATGTATCCTGTGATAAGCCTGAGCTTTGCGAACATAAAGGAGACGGAGTACAAAATAGCGAGGGAAAAAATTTTTTATGCTTTGATAGATTTATACACGCAGAATGAATATCTGCGTGACAGTGATGTGCTTACGGAGAATGACAGGAAATATTTTGACAGTATAACAATAGACATGAGTGACAGCATAGCCACGCTTGCGCTCAATAAGCTTTCGGATTTTCTGCATAGGTATTATGGCAAAAAAGTAATCGTGCTGCTTGATGAGTATGACACGCCTATGCAGGAGGCATATGTTAGGGGATATTGGGACGAGATGGCGGCTTTTACGAGGAGTCTGTTTAACTCAGCATTTAAGACAAATCCGTGGCTGGAGCGCGGCTTGATGACAGGCATAACGCGGGTTAGTAAAGAATCAATTTTTTCGGATTTGAACAATTTGAAGGTAGTCACGACGACTTCAAATGAATATGCGTCTTCATTTGGATTTACGCAGTCCGAGGTGTTTTCTGCTATGGACGAGTTTGGATATGGCAGTAAGGATAAGGTGAAGGCATGGTATGACGGGTTTAACTTCGGCAAAATCAGTGACATTTATAATCCGTGGTCAATAATAAATTTTCTTGATACGGGCAAGGTGTCTGTATATTGGGCAAACACAAGCTCAAACAGCCTTATCAACAAGCTTATCCGCGAGGGCGGCTCAGATGTCAAGAAAAAATTTGAAGGTCTTCTGAATGGAGAGCCTGTCGTGAGCAATATTGATGAGCAGATTGTGTACAATCAGCTTGACGTAAGACCGAACGCGATATGGAGCCTGCTGCTTGCAAGCGGGTATTTAAAGGTACAGCGGCTAAAGACATATGACGACATAGACTGGCTGGGCGGGGCAAAGCCAGAGTATGAGCTTGTGCTGACGAATTTTGAAGTGCGCCTTATGTTTGAAACAATGATTTTGGACTGGTTTGGCGTAGTTGAGTCGGATTACAACGATTTCGTCAAAGCGCTACTGTCAGGCGATATAAAAGCAATGAACGAATACATGAACCGTGTGTCGAGCGAGGTTTTCAGCTATTTTGATACAGGCAGGAGAAAGTCTGGTAAGGCAGAGCCCGAGCGTTTTTACCATGGCTTTGTTTTGGGATTGTTGGTAGAGCTGAGGGGAAGATACCGCCTTACTTCAAACAGGGAGAGCGGCTTCGGTAGGTATGACGTAATGCTTGAACCTCTTAACAAAGACGACGACGCGATTATTCTGGAGTTTAAAGTGCGTGACGCTGACGACGAGCAGACGCTTGGCGATACGGTAAATGATGCATTAAAGCAGATAGATGAGAGGCAGTATTCGCAGACGTTGATTGATAATGGCATAAGCATGGAAAAAATCAAGAAGTATGGTTTTGCGTTTGAGGGAAAAAAGGTACTAATCGGCGGGCGTGCAAATAAGATGGATTGATATGTTTTTTGCTAAAGGTGAAAAATCTTAATCGGCGGGTAAAAATTTATGATAAGTTTTATGCAAATAATAGTTGACAATATTCTAGTGTAGGAATATAATCAAAACATACAAAACCTACTTAAATAATAGGAAATAGGAACAATAATAAAAATATTTGGCTGTCAAAGCGGCAAGGAGGAATTAAAAATGGGCAAAATTAAGGAGAGCGCGCTTGAATTAATCGGAGGCACGCCGATGTTAAGGCTTAACGGATACTCAAAGAAAGCGGGAATCACAAATGCTGCAATACTTGCAAAGCTTGAATATCTTAATCCTGCGGGTTCTGTAAAGGACAGAATCGCGCTGGCGATGATTGAAGACGCAGAGCAGAAAGGCTTGCTTAAGCCGGGGGCTACGATTATAGAGCCGACTTCTGGCAATACGGGAATCGGGCTTGCGTCTGTGGCGGCAGCAAAAGGATATAAAGCAATTCTCACGCTTCCCGACACCATGAGCGTAGAGCGCAGAAATCTCTTGAAAGCGTATGGTGCAGAGCTTGTGCTTACTGAGGGCGCAAAAGGCATGAAGGGCGCGATTGCAAAGGCGGAGGAGCTTAATAAGGAGATAGAGGGCTCTGTTATTCTGGGGCAGTTTGTAAACCCTGCCAATCCCAAAATACATAAGGAAACGACAGGACCTGAGATTTGGGAGCAGACAGACGGAAAGGTCGATATTTTTGTCGCAGGCGTAGGTACTGGCGGCACGCTTACAGGCGTGGGCGAGTATTTGAAGGAGAAAAACCCTGACATTAAGATAGTGGCAGTCGAGCCCGCCTCAAGCCCCGTATTGTCAAAGGGAACGGCAGGAGCCCACAAAATACAGGGAATCGGTGCAGGCTTTGTGCCTGATGTGCTCAACACAAAGATTTATGACGAAATTATTCCAATTGAAAATGATGATGCATTTACGGAAGGCAGGGCGTTTGCGGTAAGCGAAGGAATACTGGTAGGCATTTCATCAGGGGCAGCGCTTAAGGCAGCGTCAATCCTCGCACAAAGACCTGAAAATGCTGGAAAGACGATAGTGGTATTATTGCCTGACTCTGGCGACAGATACCTGTCTACGCCGCTTTTTTCGGGGAATTAATATTTAATAGTTTATAGCTGATAATGAGCTGCTGCTTTGCAAATGATTAATAATTTGCAGGCAGCAGCTTGTTTTTGAACTATTGCGAAAACCTAGCTCCAAAGATTGCCGCAATCAAAGCAAATGGCGCCACTCTAACGAATAGCCACTCAAATGCGTGAAATAATACTCCCGCAACTGCCGTTTCGGGTTCATTATAATCCCAGTTCAAGTAAGGACTGTTTAGCATTATTAAAGCTGCAGATACAACCGTTATACTCACACCAAATGAAATAAAAAGCCAACGAATTACTTTTCGCCTCGTTGCTTCCCGATGTGCAATTTGCAGATTTATGACCTCAAGTTTTTCGGAAATTGCCTTTAATTCATCAGCCTTTGGCTCTGCAACAGTTTCTCCAAGCAATGTGCTTACGGATGTTTCAAATACCTCTGATATGGAAATCAACATAGTGGCATCTGGAACAGATAAGCCTTGCTCCCATTTTGATATTGTTTGCCTTACCACATTCAGCTTGATTGCAAGTTCTTCTTGCGAAAGTCCTTTAGATTTTCTGATTGCTTTGATGTTTTCACTTAGCATAAGTGATACCTCCTTT